>NZ_JBFUHU010000354.1:0-6002 GCF_056402235.1 Cellulomonas sp. P4_B5_2 | reverse complement strand
GAGCTCGTGCGTGCGCAGGGCACGACGGACGCGCCGCAGACCCACGGCGTCGAGGCCCCCGAGGGGCGAGCAGGCCAGGCGCGCGGCCGTCGTGGCGTCGAGCGCGGCTGCACCGACGCACACGCGCATCGCGTCCAGCACGGGCCGCGCAGCCGGCTCCTCGCGAAGCGGGACGTCGCTGCCCAGCACGCTCACCGGCACGGACGCCTCGGCAAGCGCGCGCCGCAGCGCGGTCACCTGTGCCCCCGAGCGGGCGACGACCGCCATCTCGCTCCACGCGACGCCCCGCTCCACGTGCGCACTGCGCAGCGCGTGCGCGACGAAGGCCGCTTCCTGCGCAGTGCTCGGCAGCACGGCGACCCGGACCTCCCCGCCGCCCGCCCGCGCCGGGACCGCGCGCCGGTGCTGGACGCCGCCCACCGCACCCACACGCTCGGCGATCCGGCCGACGACGTCGCGCAGCTCCGGGTCGTGCCGCCACGCGGTGCGCAGCACGACCGTGCGAGCACCGAGCTCCCCCGGTCCCGGACCGTCGAGACCGGCTCGGCCGACCAGCGACGGTGTCGCGCCCCGGAACGTCTGCACCGCCGCGTCCGGGTCCGCCAGGAGCAGCACGCGCGCACCGTCGTCCGCGAGCACCCGCAGCAGGCGCGCGGTCGCCGACGTGCTCTCCTGGTGGTCGTCCACCACCACGAGCCGCCAGCGCGGGCGGACCGTGCCCGGCACCTCGTCCTCCCAGGTCAGCAGCGCCTGCGCCGCCTCGTCGACGACCACCGCCGGGTCGAGGCGGGCGCCCAGGTCCGGCGTGCCGGTGCGCAGCTGCACCACGTCGAGGTACTCCTCGTACAGCCGCGCGGCGCTGGCCCACGCGGGCCRACCGTGCTGGTCCGCGAGCGCGGCCAGGTCGACGGGGGTCAGGCTGCGCTCGGCGGCGCGCATCAGCAGGTCGCGCAGCTCGTCGCGGAACGGGCGCAGGCCCAGCACGTCCGGCCGGACCTCGGGCGGCCAGGCGAGCGGAACGCCCTCGCCCGCCGCGTGCCCGGCCAGCAGGTCGCCGATGAGCAGGTCCTGCTCGGCCCCGGAGACGAGCGTGGGCGGCGGTTCCCCGAGCAGCGACGCCCGGGCGCGCAGCACCGAGAAGGCCGCCGCGGCCGCGGTCTGCACGAGCGGTCGCCCCGAGGTCCGCCGCAGCCGCGCCGACAGCCGGTCCCGCAGGTCCGCCGCCGCCCGGCGACCCGACGACAGGACGAGCACGTCCTCCGGCGACATCCCCGCCTCGACCGCCGCCACGACCGCCTCGAGCGCGACCGTCGTCTTCCCGGTGCCGGGCGCGCCGAGCACGAGCAGCGCGCGGTCCCTGGCGGACACCGCCGCCGCCTGGTCGGGGTCCAGCTCCACGACAGCCCCCGGGCCGCTGACGGGGACGTCCGCGAACGCCGGGCGCACGAGGCGCAGGGCGTGCGGAGAGCTGGTCACGCGGTCGATCCCATCACGAGCCACCGACACCCGTGCGCACGACCCGCGCACCGTGCTCAGGTGCTCAGGGGAACGGCCACGCGTTCGGGATGCAGGGCGCCGCCTTGTACGACTGCTGCTGCATCAGGGGCGCCAGCTGGCCCGCGCCGCCGCACCGCTCGTGCCCGTGCCCGAGCAGGTGGCCGACCTCGTGGTTGACCAGGTACTGCCGGTACATCACCTTGTCCTGCGCCAGCTCCGCGGTCGCCAGGACCCACCGACGCAGGTTGAGCACCGCGTGGCCGTCGCGCCCGCAGGACACCTCCCCGCCGGTGCGCAGCGGCGCGCAGAGGTCGTCCACGGTCGACGGCGACGCCAGGACCACCCGGAGCTCGGCCTCCCCGTCGGTGCGCGCGAACGACAGCGAGCCGTCCGCGCCCCAGCCGCGGGGGTCGTTCAGGGTCGCCATCACCGTCGCCGCGAAGGCGGCACCGTCGACCGCGAGCCCGTCCTCGACCTCCACGCGCACCGTGCGGACCGTCCCGGTGCCGGGCCCCGGGTCCGTGCCGGGCACGACGCTCAGCGTGCCCGGTCCCGACTCGGGGATCTCGTTCGACAGGAGGCCCGCGGCCACGTCGGCGGCGGTCAGCCCGGGCGGCAGCGCCACGATGCTCGGCGGCTGCTCCGTCGGCAGCATCCCGTGCGGGACCGCCACGGGGTTCGGCAGGAGCGACGCCCGCTCGCCGAGCGCCCGGCTCTGCGAGCCGATGCGCTCCACGGGTTCGACCGGGGCGGCGGACGAGGTCCCCAGCACGTCGTCGACCATCGCGGCGGCACGCGGCGCGCTCACCGCCCACAACCCGCCGCCCGCACCGAGCGTGAGCCCGAGCGCGACCGCGACGAGGCCGGGGAGCATGCGCCGCGCGGAGCCGGAGCGGAGGCGGTGGCCCGCGCGCGGACGACGACGAGGGACCGACGGGCGTCGAGACGCACGCGTCGATCCCTGGTCCGTCCGGAGCAGTTCCGGGGCCGTCACCGAGCCATCGTCGCATCCCGGACACATCCCGTGGCTACCATCGCGGGATGACGGACGGGACAGACGACTCGACCCCGAGGCACCGCAGCCCCCGGATGGCGCGCGACGAGCGCCGCGCCCAGGTGCTCCGCGTCGCCCAGGAGCTGTTCTCCTCCGAGGGCTTCCACCACGTCTCGATGGACGACATCGCGGACCGCGCCGAGGTCAGCAAGCCCGTCCTGTACCGCCACTTCCCCTCCAAGCTCGACCTGTACCTGGCCGTCGTCGACCAGAACGGCGCCGACCTGCTGGTCGCGGTCGAGAAGGCCGTGGCCGGCATCGAGCAGGGGCCGGTGCGACGCGGGGACGGGCGTGACGTCATCGCCGCGATCGTCAAGGCGTACATCATGTTCGTCGAGGGCGCAGGAGAGTCCTCCGCGCTGCTCTTCGAGTCCGACGTCACGCACGACGCCGACGTGCGCGCCCGCGTCGAGCACGCCTCCTCCGAGGCCGCTCGCCGCATCACCGTGGTCCTCTCGCAGGTCACAGCCTTGTCGCTGGACGACGCGGGCATGCTGGCGATCTCCCTGATCGCGATGGCGCAGGGCGCGGCGACGCACCGGCTACGCCAGCCGAGCGACGTGGGGCCTGAACGGACCGTCGAGCTGGTCACGCAGCTGGCCTGGGGCGGGGTGTCCGCCCTGATCCGGCCCGACTTCGTCTACGAGGACGCCTAGGATCGGACGACGTGCCACGGCCCACCGGCCGAGGCCGCCCGAGAACCACAGCGTGGAGTAAGGACGTGAAGGAGATGACGGTGGAGATCACCATCGGCGTGCAGAACCTGCCCCGGGAGATCAGCCTCGAGTCCGACCAGACGCCGGACGAGGTCGCTGCCGCCGTGGCCGCCGCACTGAGCGGCCGGCCGGCCCTCGAGCTGGTGGACGTGCGCGGCCGCCGCGTCATCGCCCCGCCCGGATCCGGCCGGGCGGGGCTCTCGCGTGCGTCAGGCGGTCAGGCCCAGGCGGGCCATGCGGCGGGTGTGCTGGGCGGTCAGCTCACCGAAGAGCTTGGTCGGGGCGTTCGGCGGGGCGTCGGCCTGGCTCGCGGAGCCGAGTGCGACGAGCCGGACCAGGGCCGGACGCTGGACGAGCAGCCTCTGCACCACCCCGAGCGCCTCGCCGACCAGGCGTCGACCCCACAGGGCGAGCCGCGCGGTGAGCACCCCGTCCGCCGACCCCGCCGCGTCAAGCTCCGCGACGGCCAGCTCCGCGTGCGAGGCGTCGTCGAGCACCTCGAGCACCACCGTGCGCGACCCGGCGTCCAGGCCCTCCGCGGCCAGCCGGCAGAAGTCGTCGGCCACGCCGTACCCGACGTACGCCTTGAGCAGCCGCTCCCACCAGGAGCCGGGGGGTGTGCGGGCGTCGAAGTCGTCGAGCACGTCGCCGTACACCCGCACGGCGGCGACGGGGTCCCCGCCGATCTCGGCGATGCGGGCCAGGACGCGGTCCCGTCGCTCGACGGCGGCAGCGGCGAACCGGCTGAGCTCGAGGCGCTGCTCGATGGTCGGCGCGAGGGCCGAGTCGGCTGCGAGGCGGGCGAACGCGACGTGCTCCAGCTGGGCGACCAGTCCGAGCAGCTCCACGGCGTCCGCGTGCTCCAGGGAGCCGACCGGAGGGGCCGCGGTCGCGGTCGGGGAGGCCTCGGCACCGGTGCCTGCGTGCGTCGTCGTCATCCGAGGATCGTAGCCCCGGCGGGGCGTCGACCGGCCGGCGGGAGGCGTCGGATAGACTGTGCAGGTAATTCGGTTGCCCGGTCGTCTCGGTATCCCCGTTCGTTCGACGATCACACCAATTCTCGCGCAGCCCCGGACCCGTCCGGACGACGCGCGCGAGTCGACTTGCACGATCGGCTGCCGGCCAACCCGCGTGGTGAACTCCGCTGTCGCCCGGGACGCTCCGACACCCGTCGGCCCCGGCAGCGCGCGGCACACCACCCTTCGCAGTGAAGAGTCCTCGTGACCACCACCGACGAGACGCCGGAGCAGGTCTCTGCTCTGGCCGAGCCCATGACCCGCCCCCTGAAGAACACCTGGTCCTCCGTGCAGGCCGTCGAGGCCTCGTTCGCGGACTTCGACGTCCGCCCGGAGATCGTCCAGGCGCTGGCCGACGCGGGCATCACCCACCCGTTCCCCATCCAGGCGATGACCCTGCCGGTCGCGCTGTCCGGCCACGACATCATCGGCCAGGCCAAGACCGGCACCGGCAAGACCCTCGGCTTCGGCGTCCCGCTGCTGCACCGCGTGGTCGCCCCCGGTGAGGAGGGCTACGAGCAGCTGCCCCACGCCGGCAAGCCGCAGGCGCTCGTCGTCGTCCCCACGCGTGAGCTCGCCGTCCAGGTGGCCGGCGACCTGGCCACCGCCAGCTCCCGCCGGAAGGTCCGCGTGCTGCAGGTCTACGGCGGCCGCGCGTACGRGCCGCAGATCGCCGCGCTGAACACCGGCGTCGACGTGGTCGTCGGCACGCCCGGGCGCATGATCGACCTGCTCAAGCAGAAGCACCTCGACCTGTCGCACGTGAAGGCGGTCGTGCTCGACGAGGCCGACGAGATGCTCGACCTGGGCTTCCTGCCCGACGTCGAGACCCTCCTCGCGGCCACGCCGGCCAGTCGTCACACCATGCTCTTCTCGGCCACCATGCCCGGCGCCGTCGTCGCGATGGCGCGTCGCTACATGACGCAGCCGACGCACATCCGCGCGGCCGACCCGGACGACGACGGCCAGACGGTCAAGAACATCAAGCAGGTCGTCTACCGCGCTCACGCGCTCGACAAGGTCGAGATGCTGGCCCGCATCCTGCAGGCCCGGGGCCGCGGCCTGACCATCGTGTTCGCCCGCACCAAGCGCACCGCCGCCAAGGTGGCCGACGACCTGGTCGAGCGCGGCTTCGCCGCCGGCGCGCTGCACGGCGACCTCGGCCAGGGCGCCCGCGAGCAGGCGCTGCGCGCGTTCCGCCACGGCAAGGTCGACGTCCTCGTCGCCACCGACGTGGCCGCCCGCGGCATCGACGTCGAGGCCGTCACGCACGTCATCAACTACCAGTGCCCCGAGGACGAGAAGACCTACCTGCACCGCACCGGCCGCACGGGCCGCGCGGGCGCCAAGGGCACCGCGGTCACGTTCGTGGACTGGGACGACATCCCGCGCTGGGGCCTGATCGACAAGGCGCTCGGCCTGGGCATCCCGGAGCCGATCGAGTCGTACTCCTCCTCGGCGCACGTGTACGAGGACCTCGACATCCCCGAGGGCACCAAGGGACGTCTGCCCAAGTCGCAGCAGACCCGCGAGGGCCTGGGCGCCGAGGTGCTCGAGGACCTCGGCGAGACGGGCAAGCGCGGCGGGGGGCGTCCGGCGACCACGCACTCGGACGCGATCCGCGGCGGCGGGCGGGGCGACTCGCGTCGGGGCGACTCTCGCTCCGGCGACTCCCGCGCGCGCTCCGGCGAGACGCGGTCCGCGTCGTCGGCGCCGACG
>NZ_JBFUHU010000353.1:0-3621 GCF_056402235.1 Cellulomonas sp. P4_B5_2 | reverse complement strand
GGCCGGCGTCGCGGTGCCGAGCCTCTACAAGCACGTCGCCGGCCTGCCCGCGCTGCGCCGGGAGGTGGCGCTCGTCTGCGTCGTCGACTTCGTGCACACCCTCGAGGCGGTCCGGGAGCGGCACGGCGGCGCCGACCTGCTCCCGGCCATGKCCCACGCGACCCGAGACCTCGCCCGGCGCTCCCCCGGCCGCTACCAGGCGGTCCAGGGCACCTCGTGGGTCCGCGACCCCGACGCGGGCGCCGTCCAGCAGGCGGGCGCCCGGGCGGTCGCCGAGCTGTCCGCCGCCGTGGCCGCCCTCGGGGTGCCCGACGAGCGACGCATCGACGCCGTCCGCGCGGTCCGCGCCGCGGTGCACGGGTTCGTCGTCCTCGAGCTCGAGGGCGGCTTCGGCATGCCCGACGACGTCGACGAGAGCTTCGACTTCCTCGTCGCGGGCCTGGTCGGCGGTCTGGAGCGGCTGACCGTGCCCTAGCCGGGGGCGGACGTCCGGTGCTGGGATGGGTGCATGAAAGGTGTCCGCACCGGCTACGGGCTCGCGTACCGCGTCGGGTTCACGCCGTGGGAGCACTACGGACGAGTCGCGGAGTCCACGATCTCGGCGCTGCTCGACCGCGAGGAGGCGGACCGGCCGACCCCACCGGGCAGGGCGCTCGACCTCGGCTGCGGCCGTGGCCAGAAGTCGCACGAGCTCGCCCGCCGCGGGTGGGACGTGGTCGGCATCGACACCGCCGCGCCCGCGATCGAGTCGGCCAGCCGGAGCGGCCAGTCGGACGCGAGCTTCCTGGTGGGCGACGTGACGCACCTGGAGCCCGCCGTCCTGGGCACGTTCGACTTCTTCCTCGACGTCGGCTGCTTCCAGCACCTGGACCGCGACGAGCGGGCGGCCGCCGGGCGGGGCATGACCGCACTCGCCCGCCCCCGCGCGACCGTGCTGATGCTCGAGTTCGGGGAGACCCGTCTGCGCTCGCTGTTCGGAGGCGTCTCCCAGGCGGAGATCGAGGCGGCGTTCGCAGGCTGGGAGCTGATCGCCGTCGAGCCCGCCGACACCACCGGGCTGGGGTGGCCGCTCACCCGGACCGCTCCACGGTGGTACCGGCTCCGCCGGGGCTGAGCCGGGTCAGACCCCGAAGACCGCCTCGGCGGGGACCGCGTGCGGCGCGACGAACCCGCGCAACCAGCGCAGCTGGCGGTCGAGCTGGAACGCCTGGCCGCCCTCGTGCTGGTTGTAGGCGTAGACCTCGATCTCGGTCTGCGGCCGGGCAGCCGCCAGGCCCGCGTAGTGGTTGTACGCCGCGAACACCGTCGACGGCGGGCAGGTCTGGTCCCGCAGGGCCACGGAGAACAGCGCCGGTGCCGACGCGCGCCGGGCGAAGTGCACCCCGTCCAGGTACGACATGGTCCGCAGCACGGTGGCCTCCTGGTCACGGTGCACCGCGAGGTACTGCACGAGCTCGCCGTACGGGAAGGCGTCCGTGATCGCCAGCGCCCGCGGGTAGTGGCACAGGAACGGCACGTCGGGCATGACGGCCACGAGTCCGTCGGCCAGCCCGCCCACCGCGAGCGCCAGCCCGCCGCCCTGGCTGCCCCCCGCGACCGCCACCCGGGACGCGTCGACGCCCGGCAGCGCGCGCACCGCGTCGACGGCCCGCACGGCGTCCGTGATGAGCCGCCGGTAGTAGTGCTCGTGCGGGTCGAGGACCCCGCGCGTCATCACGCCCGGCGACGCCGGCCCTGAGCCCGCCGGGTCGGGGGTGTGACCTCCGCCGCCCCAGACCGACCCCTGCCCGCGCGTGTCCATCACCAGGTGCACGTACCCCGCGGCCGCCCACGCGAGCCGCTCGTGCGCGAACCCCCGACCGCCGCCGTACCCGACGAGCTCGACCACGGCCGGCAGATCACCGGACGTGCTGGCCGGCCGGGTCACCCACGCCTTGATCGGGTGCCCGCCGAACCCGGAGAACGTGACGTCGAACGCGTCGATGACGGTCAGCCCGGTGTCCACCGGCACCACGGTCAGCCCGAGGTCGAACGTCCGCGCCTCGGCGAGGGTGCGGGCCCAGAACGAGTCGAAGTCCTCCGGCTCGTCCAGCTCGGGCAGGTAACGCTCGAGCTCGGGCAGGGGCAGGTCGAACAGGGCCATCGTGCTCCTTCGCAGCGACCGGTGGGACAGCGTTTGCCGGGCAGCAACCTACCGCGCGAGGAACCCCAGCAGGTCGTGTCGCGTGAGCACGCCGACCGGCGACCCGTCGTCGACCACCATGAGCGCGTCCGCCTTCTGCAGCGCCGATCGCGCCGACTCCACCGACTCCCCGGACCCGATCAGCGGCAGCGCCGCGGACATGTGCCGGTCCACCCGGTCGGACAGCTCGGCCTCACCCGAGAACACGGCGTCCAGGAGCTCGCGCTCGCTCACCGCGCCGGCCACCTCGCCGATCTTCACCGGCGGCTCGGCACCGACCACGGGCATCTGCGAGACGCCGTACTCGTGCAGGATCTCGATGGCGTCGCGCACCGTCTCGTTCGGGTGGGTGTGCACCAGGTCGGGCAGCTCGCCGGTCTTGGTGCGCAGCACGTCGGCCACGGTGGCGCCCTCGTCGGCGGCCAGGAACCCGTACGACCGCATCCAGGAGTCGTTGAAGATCTTCGACAGGTAGCCGCGCCCGCTGTCGGGCAGGAGCACGACGATCACCGCTGCGGCCGCCGCCTCCGGATCCTCCTCCTGCAGCCGACGCGCATACCGCAGGGTCGCCTCGACGGCCATGCCGCACGAGCCGCCGACCAGCAGCCCCTCCTCGCGCGCCAGCCGTCGCGTCATCGCGAAGGAGTCGGCGTCGGAGACCGCGATGATCTCGTCGGGGACCGTCGGGTCGTAGGCGGCCGGCCAGAAGTCCTCGCCGACGCCCTCGACCAGGTACGGCCGCCCGTCGCCGCCGGAGTACACCGAGCCGGCGGGGTCGGCGCCGATGACCCAGACGCGGCCCTCGGAGACGTCGTGCAGGTAGCGGCCGGTACCCGTGATGGTGCCGCCGGTGCCGACGCCCGCGACCAGGTGCGTCACGCGCCCGTCGGTGTCCGCCCAGATCTCCGGGCCGGTCGACTCGTAGTGGCTGGCAGGGCCGTTCGGGTTGGCGTACTGGTTCGGCTTCCAGCCGCCCGGGATCTCCTTCGCCAGGCGGTCCGACACCGAGTAGTAGGAGTTCGGGTGGTCGGGGGCCACGGCGGTCGGGGTCACGATGACCTCCGCGCCATAGGCCCGCAGCACGTCGCGCTTGTCCTGGCTGACCTTGTCGGGGCAGACGAACACGCAGCGGTAGCCCTTGCGCTGGGCGACGAGGGCCAGGCCGACGCCCGTGTTGCCGCTGGTCGGCTCGACGATCGTGCCGCCGGGCCTGAGCTCTCCGCTCGCCTCCGCGGCCTCGATCATCTTCAGGGCGATGCGGTCCTTCACCGAGCCGCCGGGGTTCATGTACTCGACCTTGGCGAGGATCGTCGCCGTCAGGCCTGCCGTCACGGACGTGAGCTGGACGAGCGGGGTGCCCCCGACGAGCTCCGAGATGTGCTTCGCGTACTTCACTGTCCTGCGCTCCCATGGGTGGCGGGGTCGGGCAGACGCACGTC
>NZ_JBFUHU010000352.1:0-3631 GCF_056402235.1 Cellulomonas sp. P4_B5_2 | reverse complement strand
GCCCCAGCCTGGTGGACCGCGCGCAGGCGGCCGCCCGGGTGCGCCGCGGCGGCACAGGCGTCGCCGCGAGCGCCGGGTACGAGTCGCGCCTGCTGGTGCTCGCGGACGGGCACGGAGCCGTCGCGGGCGTCCTGCCGCCGGTCGACGCGGCCCTCGGGCTGGCCGACCTGGGGGTCACGGTGGTGCACCTGCTGGCCGACCGGCTGCACGAGCCGTCGGACACGGCCCTGCGCCTCACGGTCGACGAGGACGGCACGGTGACCATCGAGGACCTGCGCGACGAGCACCCGGTGCCGGTCGTTGCGACGGTCGACGACGTCTCCGTCTCGCTGGCCACCGGCCTGCTCCGCGCGCTGGCCCCGCTGCGCCTCACGCTCGACTCCGTCGGCGGCGGCGGTCCCGCGGCCGCGGTCGGCACCGACGAGCTGCTGGGCGTCACGGACGTCACGGCCATCGACGTCGGGCGCACCTGGGCCGGCCGGTCCACCCGTGACTTCCTGCGCGTGCCCATCGGGGTCGACGACACCGGCTCGCCCCTGCTGCTCGACCTCAAGGAGTCCGCGCAGCTCGGCATGGGACCGCACGGGCTGTGCGTCGGCGCCACCGGGTCCGGCAAGTCGGAGATGCTGCGCACGCTCGTCGCGGCGCTGGCCATCACGCACCCGCCCGAGGACCTGTCGATGATCCTCGTCGACTACAAGGGCGGCGCCGCGTTCGCGCCGTTCGCCTCCTTGCCGCACGTGGCCGGGATCATCGACAACCTGGCCGACGACGCGGGCCTCACCGAGCGGGCGCGCGCGAGCATCGCCGGCGAGGTGGTGCGCCGCCAGCAGGTGCTGCGCGACGCGGGCAGCTCGCCGTCCATCACGCACTACCGCGAGCTGCGCGCGCAGCAGCCGGACCTGCCGCCGCTGCCGCACCTGCTGCTGGTCATCGACGAGTTCGGCGAGCTGCTCACCGCCGACCCCGACTTCGTCGACCTGCTGCTCACCATCGGGCGCATCGGCCGGTCGATCGGGATGCACCTGCTCCTGTCCAGCCAGCGGATCGAGTCGGGCCGGCTGCGCGGGCTGGAGACGTACCTGTCGTACCGGATCGGGCTGCGGACGTTCTCCGAGGCGGAGAGCACCGTCGTCCTGGACACCCCCGACGCGTTCCACCTGCCGGCCGTCCCCGGCTACGGCTACCTCAAGGTCGACACCACCGTCTACCAGCGGTTCCGCGCGGGCTACGTGTCCGGGCCCGTGCGCTCGGAGAGCGTGCAGGAGCCGGAGGTGGACGAGGAGCTGCACCGGCCGCTCGTGCTCCCCGTGCACCACGGTGTGCTCGCCGCCAACGGCATCGAGACCGGTGGCGGCGGCGAGGTCGAGCTGGTCCGGCCGTCCGTCGGCGCGTCGATGGTGGACGTCATCGTCGGGCAGCTGTCGGGCCTGGCGACGCCCACGCGTCCGGTCTGGTTGCCGCCGCTGCCGTCGCGCCTCCCGCTCGGACGCGTGCTCGGGACGCAGCACCCACACCTGTCCGTGCCGATGGGTCTGCGCGACGACCCGGCCAAGCAGCGGCAGGCGCCGTGGCTGCTGGACCTGACGCGCGCGGGCGGCCACGTGGCCATCATCGGTGCCCCGCAGACCGGCCGGACCACCCTGCTCTGGACCCTGGCCGCGGGCCTCGCCCTCACGCACACGCCGCGGCAGGTGGCGGTCTACGGGATGGACCTCGCCGGCGGCGGGCTCGCGCGGATCGAGGGGTTCCCGCACGTCGGCGGCGTCGCCACGCGAGCCAGCCGCGACCGGCTGCGGCGGCTGCTCGAGGAGCTGCACGGCATGCTCGCGCTGCGCGAGCGGGTGTTCGCGGACCACGGGATCGACTCGCTGGCCATGCTGCGCGCCGAGCACGCCGCCGGGCGCACGCCCGAGCTGGCCGCCGCGGACGTGGTCCTGCTGGTCGACGGCGTGGGCGCGCTGCGGTCCGACTTCGAGGAGCTCGACGAGCCGTTCTCCGACCTCCTCGCGCGCGGCAGCGGGTTCGGGGTGCACGTCGTCGCGACGATGACGCGCTGGAACGAGCTGCGGATGCAGGCCCAGCCGCTGGTCGGCACCCGGATCGAGCTGCGCCTGAACGACCCGGCCGACTCCACCGTGGCGCGCAAGCTGGCCGCGACCCTGCGCGCCGACCAGCCGGGCCGCGTGCTCACCGACGAGTCCCTGTTCGCGCAGGTGGCGCTGCCGTTGCTCGACGACGGGGACTCCGACGAGGTGGGAGCGTCGCTCCAGGCCCTGGCGCGCAGCACCGCGCAGGAGTGGGCCGGCCCCGCGGCGCCGCCCATCCGCCAGCTCCCCGAGGACCTCGACCCGGCCGAGCTGCCCGACGCCCTGGACGAGCCCGACCTGGTGCCGGTGGGTCTGCGCCAGGACACGATGGGCCCGTTCCTGCTCGACCTTGCCGGCCGCGACCAGCACCTGCTCGTGCTCGGTGACCCGCGCTGCGGGAAGACCACCCTGCTGCGGACGATCGTCGCCGGGCTGGTGGAGCGGGCGACCCCCGACGAGCTGGTCGTGGCCCTGTTCGACCCGCGCGGCGGCCTGGCGGACCTGTGCCCCGAGGAGTACCTCGGCGGCCGCGCGACCAGCGGCCCGCTCGCGCTGCAGCTGTCCACCGCGGTCGCCGCCGAGCTGGCCAAGCGGACCGACGGCAGCGCCCCCGGCCCGCGGATCGTCGTCGTGGTCGACGACTACGACATCCTCGCGTCGGGCGGCACCGACCCCCTGCGCCCGCTCCTGGCCCATCTGCCCGCCGCGCGCGACCTGCGGCTGCACGTCCTGCTCACCCGCCCGGTCGCGGGTGCCTCCCGCGCGCTCTACGACCCGGTGCTCCAGGCCATCCGCGACACCGGCGGCAGCGGGCTGCTCATGGCGGGCGAGCGCTCGGAGGGTCAGGTCTTCCCCGGCACCTACGCCGAGCAGCTCCCGGCCGGCCGCGGGCGGCTGCTGCGCCGCGGCGAACGGCCCACGCTCATCCAGGTCGCACACACCCCGGAGGTGCTCGGTGCCCCGTGAGATCGTCGTCCTCAGTCCCACGCCGCCGGACGCGCGCGCCCTGGTCGAGGCGGGGGCGTCCGTGGACCCGGAGCTCGGCCTGCGCACGCTGCACGGTGGCGCGGTGCACCAGGTGGTCCGCGCCGACGGCGGCGAGGGGCGCGCGGTGCTGAGCATCCACCAGCCACTGACCGTCCAGAACGCCGCCGAGATCCGTCGGCTCCTGCCGTCCGTGCGCCAGCTGCCGACGTGGGCCACCGACGGCAGCCCGCTGTGGTGGGTCGAGGCGCTGGTCCCGTGGAACGCCGAGGACGCCCGCACCGGCCTGGCCGTCGTGCAGGAGATGACCGCTCGCCTGGGCGGGCTGTGCGTGGTCCAGGACGGCGAATGAGCCTCGACCTGCTGGCCCCCGAGGCGCACCGCTGGCTGACCGGCCCGGTGCCGGACGGCACGCGCGTGGTCGTGGCCGGCGTCGCGGGCGGGGTCGGCACGACGACGGTCGCGGCGCTGGTCGGGCGGATGCTGGACGGCCGCTGCGCCCTGCTCGACCACTCCGGGGGCACGCTGCACGCCCGCGCCGGCTCCACCTCGTCGCG
>NZ_JBFUHU010000351.1:0-3697 GCF_056402235.1 Cellulomonas sp. P4_B5_2 | reverse complement strand
GCCCTCGACCGAGCCGTGAGCCGACGCGTCTGTCGGGCTGCGCGCGTTCGTCCCCTGTTCACCGGCGCGGCGTCACTCGGTCATCGGTCCAGGTTTCGATCTGCGGAGGCAGCAGAGGACGAGCAGCGAGGAGCGTGGCGGCAGCGATGAGCACGCAGGTGCGGGTGGACGACCCGCAGGTCGGCTCGGCRCTGCCTCGACGACTCTCCAGCCGCCTGAGCGGCTCCGACCGAGCCTTCGTGATCGGTGCCCGCGGGGTGGGCGCGACGGTGCTGCTCATCACCGGCGGCATCGGGGTGTTCCTGGCGGTCCRGGCCTTCCCCACGCTGCGGCACTACGGCTGGTCGTTCTTCACCGAGACGGACTGGCAGCCCGAGGCCGACCGCGTCGGCATCGCCGCCGTTCTCGTCGGCACCGTGACCGTCGCGCTCGTCGCGCTCGCGTTCGCCTTCCCGCTCGGTCTTGCCACCGCGCTGTACATCAGCGAGTACGCGCCGGCCCGGATCCGCGGCGCCCTCGTCTCGGTCGTCGACCTCATGGCCGCGGTGCCCAGCATCATCTACGGGCTGTGGGGGTTCCTGCTGCTGCAGCCCTACGCCAAGGGCATCGCCCGCTGGCTGCACACCTACCTCGGCTTCCTCCCGTTCTTCCAGGTGGGCGCGGACCCGAACGCAGCGCTGTGGGAGCAGACCCGGTACACCGCGTCCGCGTTCGTCGCCGGCCTGGCCGTGGCGATGATGGTGCTCCCGATGGCCTCCGCAGTGATGCGCGAGGTGTTCTCGCAGGCTCCGCTGGGGGAGCGTGAGGCGGCCCTCGCGCTGGGATCGACCCGGTGGGGCGTGATCCGCTCGGTGGTGCTTCCGTTCGGTCGCGGCGGCATCATCGGCGGCACGATGCTCGGCCTCGGCCGGGCCCTCGGCGAGACCATCGCGGTCGCACTGATCATCTCCCCGGCCTTCGACCTGAAGTTCCAGCCCTTGGAGATCGGCACCAACACCGTCTCGGCGCTCATCGCGCTGCGGTTCGGGGAGGCCGACGACGCGCAGCTCTCCGCACTGCTCACCGCGGGCCTCGTCCTCTTCCTCGGCACGCTCGTCGTGAACACCGTCGCGGCGATGGTCGTCGCACGCAGCCGCTCGGGCGTCGGGACGGACATCTGATGACGGTCCTCGAGGCACGGACGCCGCCCGCGGCTCCCCGCACCTGGGTGCGTCCCGCCGACGACCCGACACCTACCGCGCCCCCACGCCGCCGCCGCCCCGGCGGGACGAAGGCGGAGGACCGCGCGATCCTGGTCGGATCCGTGCTCGCCGGCATCGCGCTGAGCTGGGTGATCTGCTTCCGACTGCTGCCCTGGGGCAATCCTCTGGCGTTCGCGCTCACGGCGTTCGTGGCCTTCCTCGCGGTGGTCACGGTCGCCACGGCCGCGACGTCCGACGGGCCGATGGTCACCGACCGGCTCGCGGCCGCGGTGATCAGCGGCGGGGCAGCGGTCGTCGCGATCGCCCTGGTCACCACGGTGGTGTTCACGTTCGTCCGGGGCGCGGAGGCCCTGACGCACTCGAACATGTTCCTCGACGACATGGCGGGCGTCGGCCCGCGCGACCCGCTGACCAACGGTGGAGTGCTGCACGCGATCCTCGGGTCGCTCATCCAGATCTCGATCGCGGTCGTCGTGACCGTGCCGCTGGGCATCGGCACCGCCGTGTTCATGACCGAGGTCGGCGGCAAGTTCTCCCGTGTCGTCCGCACGGTCGTGGAGGCGATGACCGCCTTGCCGTCGATCGTCGCGGGGCTGTTCATCTACGCCGTGCTGATCCTCACGCTCGGCGTCCCGCGCTCCGGCCTCGCCGCCGCCGCCGCGCTGTCGGTGATGATGCTGCCGATCATCGCCCGCGCCGCCGACGTGGTGCTCCGCGTGGTGCCGGGCGGCCTGCGCGAGGCCAGCCTGGCGCTGGGGTCGTCGCGCTGGCGGACTGTGTGGCACGTGGTGCTCCCCACCGCCCGGGCGGGGCTGGCGACGGCCCTCATCCTCGGCGTGGCGCGTGGGGTGGGGGAGACCTCTCCCGTGCTGCTCACCTCCGGGGCCGCGTCGTTCGTCGTGCTCAACCCGACGGCCGGCGCCATGAACTCGCTGCCGCTGTTCATCTTCTCCGCCATCCGCAGCGGTGAGCCCCTCTACGTCCAGCGCGGTTTCGCCGCCGCGTCGATCCTGCTCTCCCTCGTGCTCGCGCTCTTCGTGCTGGCGCGGCGGATCGCCCGACCGCGGACGGGCCGGCGATGACCCGGCACCCGCGCCCCAGCCCTGGAGGACACGTGCCTGATCCGAGCCGTCGCCGTGCGCGGCGCGCCCTCGCGGCCCTCGGGGCGGTGCTGCTCGTGCTGCTCACCGGTCAGACGCCCGCGTTCGCCGCGTACGGGCAGATTGAGGGCACCGGCTCGACGTGGAGCCAGGTGATCGTCGACCAGTGGATCGCCGACGTGGACGCCAACGGCATCAAGGTCGTCTACACCGGCGGCGGGTCGTCCAAGGGCCGCAAGGACTTCGCGTCCGGGACCACCGACTTTGGCATCTCCGAGATCCCGTACCAGCAGACCGACGAGTACGGGAACGCGGACAACGCCAACGGCCGCCAGTTCGCCTACCTGCCGATCGTCGCCGGCGGCACGGCGTTCACCTACCACCTGGAGTCCGGCGGGCAGCTGGTGCGCGACATCCGGCTCTCGGGGCCGACGATCGCCAAGATCTTCACCAGCCAGATCACCAGCTGGGCGGACCCGGCTATCAAGGCCGACAACAACGGCCGGACCTTCCCGGACCAGCCGATCATCCCGGTGGTCCGCTCGGACGGTTCGGGCACCACCGCGCAGTTCACCACCTGGCTCGACACCGCGCAGCCGGCGATCTGGCGGCCGTACTTCGGCCGGTCGGGGCTGACGTCGTACTACCCGAAGCCCAGCGGCAGCAAGATGATCGGCGCCTCGAGCTCGGACCAGGTGATGAACACGGTCGCCTCGGACGCCGGCAACGGCACGATCGCGTACGTCGAGTACTCGTACCCGATCAACAAGGGGTACCCGGTGGTCAAGGTGCTCAACGCCGCCGGCGTCTACGTGGAGCCCACCCAGTACGCCGTCGCGGTGGCCCTGACCAAGGCGCGGATCAACTCCGACCCCGCGTCGCAGAACTACCTCACGCAGATCCTGGACGACGTCTACGCCAACCCCGACCCGCGGTCCTACCCCCTGTCGTCGTACAGCTACATGCTGCTGCCGACCGGGTCGAGCGACCCGCGGATGACCACCAACAAACGCCAGAGCCTCGTGGACTTCATGTTCTACTCGCTGTGCGAGGGGCAGGGGAAGGCAGGGGCCTACGGGTACTCCCCGCTGCCGCTCAACCTCGTGCAGGCGGGTTTCGAGCAGGTGGCCAAGCTGGGCGCGGCCGACCCGGCCGTCGACGTGAGCAACCGCGACGCCACCAAGTGCAACAACCCGACGTTCGTCGCGGGCGACCTGGCGCGCAACAAGCTGGCGGAGATCGCCCCGGCGCCGGCGGAGTGCGACAAGCAGGGTGCCGGGCCGTGCCTCGGCGCCGGCCAGACCAGTGGGGGGACCGGGCGCGTTGGTGGCCCTGCGGCCGGAGGCGGCGCCGCCGCGGGTGGCGGCGGCGGGGCGGCCGGGGGCGCGGACGCAG
>NZ_JBFUHU010000350.1:0-3711 GCF_056402235.1 Cellulomonas sp. P4_B5_2 | reverse complement strand
CCGGACCGCCCTCGTTCACCGACTGTTCGCCTGATCGTCGCCGGAGCGTGGAGGCCCGCCGATCTGGGAAGATGTCGGACCATGAGCTCCGACGCCTTCACCGTGCCTCCCGTGCAGCAGGACCCCACTCTCCTCACGGGCACGCGGCAGGTACCGGACCGGGTCTCCCTCGAGGGTGTCGAGGACCGCTGGGACGAGGCATGGACCGCCCAGGACCTGTACGCGTTCGACCGCACCGCTACCCGCGAGCAGATCTACTCGATCGACACGCCCCCGCCCACGGTGTCGGGCTCCCTGCACGTCGGCCACGTGTTCTCGTACACGCACACCGACGTCGTGGCCCGCTTCCAGCGGATGCGCGGCCGCGAGGTGTTCTACCCGATGGGCTGGGACGACAACGGCCTGCCCACCGAGCGTCGCGTGCAGAACTACTACGGCGTGCGCTGCGACCCGTCGCTGCCGTACGACCCGGAGTTCACTCCGCCGTTCGAGGGCGGCGAGGGCAAGTCCGGCCCCCAGCTGCCGGTCAGCCGCAAGAACTTCGTCGAGCTGTGCGAGCGCCTGACCGTCGAGGACGAGCGCCTGTTCGAGGCCCTCTGGCGCCGGCTCGGCCTGTCGGTCGACTGGTCCCGCACGTACCAGACGGTGTCCGCCGAGTCCCGGGCGGTCGCGCAGCAGGCGTTCCTGCGCAACCTCGCGCGCGACGAGGCCTACCAGGCCGAGGCCCCGGGCCTGTGGGACGTCACGTTCCAGACCGCGGTCGCCCAGGCCGAGCTCGAGGCCCGCGACTACCCCGGGGCGTTCCACCGGGTCGCGTTCCACGGTGTCGGTGGTCCGGTCTACATCGAGACCACCCGCCCCGAGCTGCTCCCCGCCTGCGTCGCGCTCATCGCGCACCCCGACGACGAGCGCTATCAGCACCTGTTCGGCACCACGGTCCGCTCCCCCCTGTTCGACGTGGAGATCCCGGTCCTCGCACACACCCTGGCGGAGCCCGACAAGGGCGCCGGCATCGCGATGTGCTGCACGTTCGGTGACCTCACGGACGTGCAGTGGTGGCGCGAGCTGCAGCTGCCGACGCGCTCGGTGGTGGGCCGCGACGGCCGCATCCTGCGCGACACCCCGGAGTGGCTCGTGGGCGACGGCCCGCGCGCCCGCTACGAGGAGCTGGCCGGCAAGACCACGTTCTCCGCACGCGAGGCGGTCGTCGGGGGGCTCCGCGAGACGGGCGACCTGGACGGCGAGCCGGTGAACACCCAGCGCAAGGCGAACTTCTACGAGAAGGGCGACAAGCCCCTCGAGATCGTCACCAGCCGCCAGTGGTACATCCGCAACGGCGGGCGCGACGAGGCCCTGCGCGACGAGCTGCTCGCCCGCGGCGCCCAGCTGGGGTTCAACCCCGACTTCATGAAGGTCCGCTACGAGAACTGGGTCAGCGGCCTCAACGGCGACTGGCTCGTGTCGCGCCAGCGGTTCTTCGGCGTGCCCTTCCCGGTCTGGTACCCGCTCGACGAGCACGGCGAGCCGCAGCACGACAAGCCCCTGCTGCCGTCCGAGGACCAGCTGCCCATCGACCCGTCCTCCGACGTGCCCGCCGGCTACACGGCCGAGCAGCGCGGCGTGCCCGGCGGGTTCGCGGCCGATCCCGACATCATGGACACGTGGGCCACCAGCTCCCTGACCCCGCAGATCGTCGGCGGCTGGCGCACCGACCCGGACCTGTTCAGCCGCGTCTTCCCCATGGACCTGCGCCCCCAGGGCCAGGACATCATCCGCACCTGGCTGTTCTCCACGGTGGTCCGCTCGCACCTGGAGCACGGCTCGCTGCCGTGGTCCGACGCGGCGATCAGCGGCTGGATCCTCGACCCGGACCGCAAGAAGATGTCGAAGTCCAAGGGCAACGTGGTCACCCCCATGGGCCTGCTGGAGGAGCACGGTTCGGACGCGGTCCGGTACTGGGCGGCCTCGGCGCGGCTCGGCACCGACGCGGCGTTCGAGATCGGCCAGATGAAGATCGGCCGCCGCCTGGCCATCAAGGTGCTCAACGCCTCCAAGTTCGCGCTCTCGTTCGGTGCCGCCGACGAGCCGCTCGCCCTGGACCCGTCGCTGGTCACCGTGGAGATCGACCGCGCCATGCTGGCCGGTCTCGCGGACGTCGTCGACAAGGCCACCGCGGCCCTGGTCGCGTACGACCACACGCGCGCGCTCGAGCTGACCGAGACGTTCTTCTGGACGTTCTGCGACGACTACCTCGAGCTGGTCAAGGACCGCGCCTACGGCGACCCGTCGGCGGAGAGCGGGTCCGCCCGCGCTGCCCTCGCGATCGCGCTGGACGTGCTGCTGCGCCTGTTCGCGCCGGTGCTCCCGTTCGCCACCGAGGAGGTCTGGTCGTGGTGGCGCCAGGGATCGGTGCATCGCGCGCCGTGGCCGTCCGCGGAGCCGCTGCGCACCCCGGCCGACCCCGCCGTCGTCGGTGCCGCCGGGTCCGCACTCACTGCGCTGCGCAAGGTGAAGTCCGAGGCCAAGCTGTCGATGCGCACGGAGATCACGTCGGTCGAGCTCGTCGTGCCCGCCGCGCTGCGACCCGGCATCGAGGTGTCGCTCGACGACATCCGGGCGGCCGGCCGGGTCACCGGAACCCTGACGCTGGTGGACGGTGACGGGGAGACGTGCGTGGCACGCGACGCCGTGCTGGTCCCGCCGGCTCCGAAGGCCTGACGTGCGCGAGTCACGTTCCGAGTCCCTGGTGGAGCTGGACCCCGCCGACAGCATCCCGGGCATGCTCGCCGAGCGGCTCCTGCGCGACCCTTCCGGGGTGTTCGCGGAGCGGGTGGTCGACGGCACCTGGACCGCGGTGACGGTCGCCGAGTTCGACGCCGAGGTCACCGCGGTGGCGAAGGGCCTGGTCGCGCGCGGTGTCCAGCCGGGCGACCGCATCGCGATCATGTCCCGCACGCGCTACGAGTGGACCCTGCTCGACTTCGCCTGCTGGGCGGCCGGAGCCCTGGGCGTGCCGGTCTACGAGACGTCGTCGGCCGAGCAGGTCCGCTGGATCATGGCCGACGCCGGCGTCCGGCTCGCGGTCGTGGAGACGGCCAAGCACGCGGCCGTCGTCGCCCAGGTCCGCGACGACCTCCCAGGCCTGCGCGAGGTGCTGGTCATCGACGAGGGCGCGGTCGCCACGCTGGTCGACGCCGGGACCGGCGTCCTCGACGAGGAGATCCGACGCCGCAGCGCGCTGGCCCGCGCGGACGACCTCGCGACCGTCATCTACACGTCGGGCACCACGGGTCGACCCAAGGGCGTCGAGCTCACGCACGGCAACTTCGTGGCCATCACCCGCAACGGGGTCGCCGGGCTGGGCGAGGTCGTCGCGATGCCGCACTCGCGCACCCTGCTGTTCATGCCGCTCGCGCACGTGTTCGCGCGGTTCATCCAGGTGCTGTGCGTTCCCTCCGGTGCCGTGCTCGGACACACGCCGGACGCCAAGAACCTGCTCGCGGACCTCGGGACGTTCCAGCCGACGTTCATCCTGGCGGTGCCCCGCGTCTTCGAGAAGGTCTACAACTCGGCGGAGCAGAAGGCCGGCTCGGGGACCAAGCTCAAGCTCTTCCGCTGGGCCGCGAAGGCCGCCGAGGACTACTCGCGCTCCCTGGAGACCGGTGGGCCCGGTGCCGCCCTGCGTGCCCGCCACGCCCCCGCCCGCCCCGG
>NZ_JBFUHU010000349.1:0-3719 GCF_056402235.1 Cellulomonas sp. P4_B5_2 | reverse complement strand
GGTCCATCCAGCCCGGCGGCAGTCGACGCGAGACGGGGGCGTGCAGCGTGCCCCAGTGGATCGGCACGGCCTCGCGGGCGCCGACGGCCCTGCACGCCCGCGCGGCCTGGGCCGGGTCCATGTGCCCGCCGGACAGGCGAGGCCCCCACCCGCCGACCGGCACGAGCGCCAGGTCGACGGGGCCGCCCGCGAGCACCGGGAGGATCGACATGCTCGCGTACGGCGCTGTGTCTCCCGCGAACCAGATCCGGACGTCGTCGGTCGCCACCACGAAGCCGTGCGTCGAGTTCGGGCGGTGCGGCATCTGCCGGTGCTCGTGCACCGCCGGGACGAGCCGCAGCCGGACGTCCGAGCCCGGCACCGTCCACCACTCGAGGTCGGTGAGCCCGTGCCCCGACGGCACCCCGTGGCCACGCAGCCAGCGGGCGTTCGCGGGCGCGGAGAGCACCGGGACGTCCCCGACCAGGCGCAACGAGCCCAGCTCGGCGTGGTCGTGGTGCAGGTGCGAGAGCAGGACCGCGTCGGCGCCCTGCCAGTACTCGGGGCGCGGGGCGGCCCCCCGGCGGCGCAGCAGCCCGGCGTGCCGGAGCAGCAGCGGGTCCGTGAGCAGCCGGACGCCGCCGACGTCGAGCACGGTGCTCGCATGGCCCAGCCACCGGACGTGCACGGTCATGGCCGCAGCCCCGCGGCGTCGGCCCAGCGGACCAGCTGCTCGTGCACCGCCTCGGCGCCCACCAGGATCTCGTGGTCACCGACGGCCTCCCGGAGCTCGTCGGCGACCGTCCAGCGCGTGGGGTGCAGCAGGAAGGCGTGGTTCTGCGCACCGCCGATCCCACCGTGCGAGCCCACCTGTCCCTCGAAGGCGTGGATGTGCCCGCGGTCCGTGACCGTGGAGACCAGCAGCAGGTCGCCGGTGTGCGGCAGCCGGGCCGCGCGCAGCAGGTCGGCACGCCCGCGCGGTCCGTACGGGGCGRGCGGGTCCTCCCCCTCCGGCTCCGCGTCGGGCTGTTCCAGCAGGACGAGGCCGCGCGGGCCGATCGCGACGAGGCCACGTGCCTGCGTGTCGACGACGACGACCCCGACGCCGGGCCGGGCGGCGAGCCCGGTCACCATGCCCGGCCAGCGCTCCTGCAGCTCCTCGAGCGACAGCCGGTGCGGCACCTGCGGGAACCAGACGAGGCCGAGGTTCCCCGAGCCCACGGTGACCACGTCGGGCACGTCGGCTCCGGTCGCGGGGTGCTTGGGACGTCCCTGGTCGGGACCCAGGACGGCCGAGCCCCGCGACAGGTTCAGCGCGCTGTTGACCAGCGCGTTCAGCTGGCCCCAGTCCTCGCCCGTGCTGCTCTCGACGCCGTCGGCGGCGGGCTCCGCCATGTGCGCGCGCACCGAGTCCAGCAGGGTCTCGCCGCCGAGCTGCTCGTAGGTGGCACCGAGGGCCTGCCCGTGGTCGGAGAGCACCACGATCTCGTAGTCGCGCGGCGCCACCGCCGCCACGCGCTCGAGGGTGCCGAGCACGCGGTCGAGACCCTCCAGCGAGCGCAGCGACTCGGGCCGGGTGGGACCGGCGTGGTGCGCGATCTCGTCGTAGTCCACGAGGTCGACGTAGATCGAGGGGTCGCCGCGGAGGAGGGCCTCGGCGACCAACGACGTGTTCAGGTCGCGCAGGAGCACGTTGGTGATCCCCCGCAGGACGACGTACCAGCCGCCGCGCGAGATCCGCGGCTCGACGTCGCGCACCCGCTGACGGTGCGCCTGGTAGAGCTCCTTGATCATCTCCCCCGCGGACACGCTCACGGCGCGGGCCAGCACGAACGGGCTGGCGAAGAAGCGCACGTACGCGGGACCCGGTCCGAGCCCGCCGTCCGGACCCTTGGTGCGGGACTTGCTCATCACCACGAAGCTGGTCGCGGCGTCGCCGGAGAACATCGTCGAGATCGCCGTCCCCCCGCCCGCGAGCAGCCCCTTGCCCGTGGTGAGCCGCTGCTCGACCAGTGCGGCGTCCTCGGGGTGGTTGGTGACGACCAGCCGACCGAGGTCCCGGTCCCACCAGCGGAACGCGGGGATCTGGGAGGAGTCGCCGTGCAGCAGGCCCGCCTGGCTCGCCGGCGTCGTCGACGGGATCCGGGCCCACCAGGACTCCAGACTGTGGCTGCCTGTGGTCATCCACCGCTGCACGGTCGGCGCCAGCCCCGCCTCGATGGCCTCGCGGAGCACGGGGGCCGCGACACCGTCCAGCTGCACCACGAGCAGCCCGGCCTCGCGCGCCTCGCCGGCCACCCGCGGACGGATCCCCTCGCGGCGCGCCTGCCGCCGCGCGCGACGCACGAGGTCGGACACGACGTAGTCGCTGTTGCTCGCGCCGATCAGCCACCGCCCGACGGCCATGACGATCGCGGTGAGCACGAGGACCGCGAGCACGGACCAGACCGTGTCCACCGTGAAGCCCGGCACCACGGTGAGCGCCAACCACAGCACGGCGACCTGCGCGAGCAGGCCGAGCCCGAGCGCGAGCACAGCGCTGCCGCGGCGGGCGAGGAACCGCAGGGGTGCCCGAAGAACGAGGTCGCCGACCGCCACGACGAGGGCCGCGAGTGCGATGGCCCCCACGTCGTCGGCGCGGACGCCGCGGCTGAGCGCGACGGCGACGGCGAGCCCGACGCCGGTGGCGACGAGGGTCAGGGCCGCCTCACCGACGTCGCGCACGCTCGGCGCCCAGGTGGTGGTGGGCGTGCCGGTCCGGGACGTCATGAGGCAGTCTCCTAGGCGCGTGGGGGCGCCGGGCGGCGCGCGTCCGCTCCCCAGCGGTCGTTCTCCGAGATCTCGAGCTCGTCGCAGAGCGCGTGCCACACGGTGCGCGGCTCGACGTCGTCGTCGAGCGCCTGCATCGCTGTGCGCTGGTCGAGCCCGCGGAGCACGAGCTCACGCGTCAGCTCGCGGCCGTGCGCGCTGCCGAGGACCTCGTCCACCAGCAGCCAGAACTCTCGAAGCCTCACGGGTGACAGCCTGCCATCCCCCGGGGTGCGCGCGTGTCGGTGCGGGCCGACACAATGGCCAGGTGGTGCTCGACCGCTTCTCCGACCCGACCAGGACCTGGTTCACGGGCGCCTTCGCCGAGCCCACCACCGCGCAGCTCGGGGCATGGACCGCAGTCGCCGGCGGGGACCACGCGCTCGTCGTCGCACCGACGGGATCCGGCAAGACGCTCGCCGCGTTCCTGTGGGCGCTCGACGGGCTCCTGACGGGCGAGCGGTCCGACGATCCCGTCGAGCGGTGCCGCGTTCTCTACGTCTCCCCGCTCAAGGCGCTCGCCACGGACGTCGAGCGCAACCTGCGCTCCCCCCTCGTCGGCATCCGGCAGGCCGCGACCCGGCTGGGCCTCGAGCTGCCGGACGTCACGGTCGGCATCCGGACCGGCGACACGCCCCCGAACGAGCGCCGGGCCTTCGCGACGAAGCCGCCSGACATCCTCATCACCACGCCCGAGTCGCTSTWCCTGGTGCTCACGTCGGGCGCGCGGGCCGGGCTCGCCGGGGTGCGCACGGTGATCGTCGACGAGATCCACGCGGTCGCCGGCACCAAGCGCGGCGCGCACCTGGCCCTCTCGCTCGAACGGCTCGACGCGCTGCTGGACCACCCCGGCGGTCCTGGTCCGGTGCAGCGCATCGGCTTGTCCGCCACTGTGCGGCCGGTCGACGCGGTCGCGGAGTTCCTCGGCGGGG
>NZ_JBFUHU010000348.1:0-3749 GCF_056402235.1 Cellulomonas sp. P4_B5_2 | reverse complement strand
GGCTCGGCCCGCTCGGCGCAGCGCCCGACCGACCTCCACCGGCTCGACGCCCGCGCCGGTGGCCATGGCTCCGTCGCGCAGCATGACGAGCTGCACCGCGACGGATCGGGGCTCGGGGAGACCCAGCTGGGCGACGAGGTCCTCGGCCACGTCGCGGAGCCAGTCGCGGTGCCGCTCGGCCACGGCACGGACCGGGTGGGCGACGTCGGGGTACTCCGCCGCGGCGTTGAGGAACGGGCACCCGCGGAACGCGGCCCCGCACACCTGGGCGGCCAGCTGGTCGGCGTAGGCAGCCAGGACCGCCGTCGGGTCGCCGACGTGCTCGGCGCGCCAGGTGGTGACCGCGTGCCGCTCCGCCGCGGCGACCGTCTCCAGGTAGGCCTCGACCAGGTGGTCCTTCGTCGGGAAGTGCCGGTAGAAGGTCACCTTGGTGACGCCGGCCTCCGCCATCACGGCGTCGGCGCTGACCGCGCGGATCCCCTCGAGGTAGAACCGCGGCGCCGCGACGTCGAGGATCCGGCGGGCGACCTCGGACTGCCCGCCGTCGCGCGTCGGCCGCCCGACGATCGGGGCGTCTGCCAGGGCCGCCGTCATCGCGGCAGTGCCTCTGCGGGCTGCGCCGCCAGCGCGGCACGCAGCGACCGCCAGGCGCCTGTCGACCACAGTGCCCAGAGCACCAGCACCGGCTGGCCGAGCAGCCGGACGGCGCGGGCGGTGTCGGACTCGAGCCCGAACGCGTCGGTCCGCGTGACCAGCTGGGAGATGTTGCCGGGGAAGATCGCCACGAAGAAGCCGGCGGCGATCCAGCCGACGGCCGCGCGACGGCGCCCGGGTGCGGCGAGCAGCGCGCAGCCGAGCGCGATCTCCACCACCCCGGACGCGAGCACGACCGCGTCGGGGTCGGCCGGGAACCACGTCGGCACCTGGGCCTGGAACTCCTCGCGCGCGAACGTGAGGTGCGAGGTCCCCGCGAGCGCGAGGGTGGCGCCGAGCCAGAGGCGACCGACCGTGCGGCGCACCCCGCTGCCCCGGCTCGGCGGCTCCGCGACGACGTCGCCGCGGAGCACCGTCGCGAGCGCCCGAGCCGTCCGCGAGACGTTCATGCCGTGGTCGTCGTCAGGCGGACGGCGATGTTGCCCCGCGTGGCGTTGGAGTACGGGCACACCTCGTGCGCGCGTGCGACGAGCCGCTCAGCCGTGGCCTGGTCGAGCCCGGCGACCTCGGTGTGCAGGGCTGCCTCGATGSTGTAGCCGCCCGCCCCGTCGGACACGAGGCCGATCTCCGCGACGACCGCGGACTCGGAGATCGGGGTCTTCTCCGCCGCCGCGACCGACTTCAGGGCGGAGTGGAAGCACGACGCCCAGCCGGCGGCGAAGAGCTGCTCGGGGTTGGTGCCGTCGCCACGGCCGCCCAGTGCGGCGGGGACGGCGAGCGTCAGGTCCAGAGTTCCGTCGTCACTGACCGCCCGTCCTCCGGCACGCCCCTCCCCGGTCGCGGTGGCGATGGCGGTGTACAGAGCGGCCACGAGAGGTCTCCTTGGTAGACGAACTAGTACACCTACCTTAGCCCCTCGTCGTCCGGGAGGGAGATGCCGAAGATCTTGCGACGGGGCACGCCCAGGGTGTCGGCCCCGGGCTCGGGCGCAGGGAAGGCACCCGCGCGGGGCGGCCCGACCCACAGCCGCCACCATCCCTCGGTGTCGTGGAACACCTGCCCGGGGGTCTCGAGCCGCGCCCGGCCGGCGGCGGCCAGCTGCGCACGCACGGACGCCTCGCGCGACGGCGGCACGAACCCCACGACGTGGTTGCGGCACACCACCACGGCGCGTGCGCCGCCACCCTCCGTCTCGAGCGTCAGGTCGACGCGCACGGGTGCGTGCGCGGCGCGCTCGGCGGGGGTCAGCGCGCCGACGAAGGCAGTCTGCAACGCCACCGCCTCACCGGCGACGAACCCCTCACCGACGTCCGCGGTGACCGAGCCTCGATGCGCGAAGAGCTTCACCGGTCCAGCGTCCCACGCGGGGTTCCTGCGGTCATCAGAACTCGTCGCCCCCCGCTGTCGAAGAAGCCGGGGCCCGTTCGACGACCTGGTGAGGGCACGGCCTCGGCACTAGCGTCGAGGTGGCCACCGAGCGGAGGAGATCACCATGAAGGTCCTGGTCATGATCAAGGGCGACGGCGCGGACGAGGACAAGATCGCGCCCACGGACGAGATGTTCCGGGAGATGAACGTCTACAACGAGCAGCTGGTGAACGCGGGGATCATGCTCGCCGGCGAGGGGCTGCAGCCGAGCAAGGCCGGCGCCAAGGTGGTCTGGGACACCAGCGGCGAGGTCTCGGTGGTCGACGGTCCGTTCGCCGAGRCCAAGGAGATCATCGCGGGCTACTGGATCTGGCAGGTGAGCTCGCTCGACGAGGCCGTCGAGTGGGCCAAGCGGTGCCCGTCCACTCAGGGCATGCGTTCGGTGCTGGAGATCCGGCCGTTCTTCGAGATGGAGGACTTCGCCCAGGTGGTCTCGCCGGACGTGCTGGAGAGGGAGCAGGCGATCGTCGACAAGCTGAAGGCCCAGCAGGCCTGATGGCCGACGCGCGGCGGACCGTCGAGGTCATCTGGCGGATCGAGTCGCCGCGCCTCATCGCCTCGCTCACCCGCCTGGTCCGGGACGTCGGGCTCGCCGAGGAGCTGGCGCAGGACGCGTTCGTGACCGCGCTGGAGCAGTGGCCGGTCACGGGCGTCCCGGACAAGCCCGGCGCGTGGCTGATGGTCACGGCACGGCACCGGGCGATCGACCTGGTCCGCCGGGAGCAGAACCGCGACGCCAAGTACGCGGTGCTCGCGCGCTCGCTGGCCGACGAGGCGGGGGCGGACCGGATCGTCGACGAGCCCATCGGCGACGACCTGCTCTCCCTGGTCTTCCTCACCTGCCACCCCGTGCTGCCACGGGAGTCGCGGATCGCGCTGACGCTCCGGCTGTTCGGCGGCCTGACCACCGAGGAGATCGCCCGCGCGAACCTGGTGCCGTCGCCGACGATCGGCCAGCGGATCTCCCGCGCCAAGCGCACGCTGGCCGAGGCCCAGGTGCCGTTCGAGGTGCCGCAGGCGGACGCACTACCGGCCCGGGTGGGCTCGGTGCTCGAGGTGATCTACCTGATCTTCACCGAGGGCCACTCGTCCACCAGCGGCGACCGGTGGGTGCGTCGGGACCTGGCCGACGAGGCGATGCGCCTGGGACGCGTGCTGGCCGGGCTCCTCCCGCGCGAGCCGGAGGTGCACGGGCTGGTGGCCCTGATGGAGCTGCAGGCATCCCGCTTCGACGCGCGCGGCGACGGTGTCCTGCTGCAGGACCAGGACCGCAGGCGGTGGGACCGGACGCTCATCGAGCACGGTCTCGGCGCGCTCGACCGGTCGATCTCGCTGCGCCGACCGCTCGGTCCGTACACCGTGCAGGCGGCCATCGCGGCGTGCCACAGCCGGGCGCGGTCGTTCGAGGAGACCGACTGGGAGGCGATCGTCGCGCTCTACGACGCGCTGGCGCAGCTGGCCCCGTCGCCGGTTGTCGAGCTCAACCGGGCCGTCGCGGTGCTGCACGCGGACGGGCCGCAGGCGGCCCTGGACGCCCTCGACGCGGTGCACGCCTCGACGCGGTGCACGACGACCCGCGGCTGGCCCGGTACCACCTGTACGGCGCGGTCCGCGGCGACGTGCTGCACCGGCTCGGGCGAGCCGACGAGGCGGCCGACGAGCTCGAG
>NZ_JBFUHU010000347.1:0-4174 GCF_056402235.1 Cellulomonas sp. P4_B5_2 | reverse complement strand
GTGCGCCCGATCCGCTGCCGCCCCGAGGCGCGCCGCTCCTGCCGCCGGACTGGCCACCGGACGAACCGGAGCCACCTGACCGACGTTCCTGCGGGCTCATCTGTTGTCTCCGATCGCCTGGTCGACACCCTCGAAGGAGTCGATGTCCGGCAGGTAGGGCGCGAGCGGGGGCATCTCGTCCAGGTTGGACAGCCCCATCCGCTCCAAGAAGTATCCCGTGGTCTGGTAGAGCACCGCACCGCTGGACGGATCGGTGCCCACCTCGGCCACGAGCCCGCGCGTGGTCAGCGTGCGCACGACACCGTCGACGTTGACGCCACGGACCGCGGACACCTGCCCGCGGGTGACCGGCTGGCGATAGGCGATGACGGCCAGCGTCTCGAGTGCGGCCCCGCCCCCCCCCCTCGCCGCGGTACTCGGCGGCGAGCTCGTCCAGGAGCGCCTCGACCCGCGCGGTCGGCAGCGCCATCACGGTCGCCAGCCGGACGGCCGCGATGGGCTCGTCGGCCACCATGAGGACCGCCTCGAGCGCCGCCAGGGCGCCACCGGGCAGGTCGTCGACGTCGAACGCGAGCTCGTCGGCCGCGGCCGTCTCCGACTCCGGCTCCGTCTGGTCGTCCTCGGGCACCGTCTGCTCGGTCATGCGTCCTCCTCGGCTGCCCCGTCGCGGGCCAGCTCTGCGTCGAGTGTGGTGTCGAGCGTGTCGAAGTCGTCGGACACCTCGATCTCGCCCTCCTCGGAGCCCGTCCACCGCACGGTCAGCTCCCCCAGCGGGGTGACCTGGTCGAACGCGACCGCACCCTCCCGGAAGAGCTCGAGCAGGGCCAGGAACCGGGCGACGACGACCACCGTCGCGCCCGCGTCGGCGGTCAGCGTGCGAAACGACATCGCCCCGCCGTGCCGGAGGCGGTCGACCAGCACGGCGGCCTGCTCCCGGACGCTGAYGGCGGGGGCGTGCAGGTGGCTGATGTCGACGCCGGGCGGTGCCGGCTTGGGCTGCTCCGCCTTCGCCGCCAGCGCCGCCAGCTGCTCCGGGCCGATCTGCCAGACCAGCTCGGGCAGCAGCGCCGCCAGGTGCGGCTCGAGGGAGACGAGTCGCGGGAACCGCCGGCCCTCGGTGGCGAACCGTTCCGCCAGGTCTGCCGCGACCAGCTTGTACGCGCGGTACTGCAGCAGCCGGGCGAAGAGCAGGTCGCGGGCCTCGAGCAGCTCCAGGTCCTCCGCGTCCTCGACGTCGGCGGACGGCAGCAGCCGGGCGGCCTTGAGGTCCAGCAGGGTGGCGGCGATGACCAGGAACTCGCTGGCCTGCCCGAGGTCCCACTGCTTCTCGGCGCCGCGGATGTGGGCGATGAACTCGTCGGTGACCTGCGCGAGCGCGACCTCGGTGATGTCGAGCTTGTGCTTGGCGATCAGGCCGAGGAGCAGGTCGAACGGACCGCTGAAGTTGGTGAGGTGGACCTCGAACGCACTCGTGCCCACGGGCGCGCTCGCACCCGTCGGACCGGAGGCCGACTGCTCGGGCGGGACCGCGCGCTCGTCAGGCGGCGTCGCCACGGGCGACGAGCTCACGTGCCAGCTGACGGTAGGCCGCCGCACCGGAGTGCGTCGGGGCGTACGTGGTGATCGGCTCGGCGGCGACGGTGGCGTCGGGGAACTTCACCGTGCGGCTGATCACCGTGTGCAGCAGGTTGTCGCCGAACGCCTCGCTGACCCGGGCGACGACCTCACGGGCGTGCAGGGTGCGGGGGTCGTACATCGTCGCGACGATGCCGTCGACCTCGAGCCGCGGGTTGAGCCGGTCGCGGACCTTCTCGATGGTCTCCACGAGCAGTGCGACGCCGCGCAGGGCGAAGAACTCGCACTCCAGCGGGATGAGCACGCCGTGCGCGGCGGTGAGGGCGTTGACGGTGAGCAGGCCGAGCGACGGCTGGCAGTCGATCATCACGACGTCGTAGTCGTCGAGGATCGGGCGCAGCGTCCGGGCCAGCACGGACTCGCGGGCCACCTCGCCGACCAGCTGCACCTCGGCAGCCGACAGGTCGATGTTGGCCGGCAGCAGGTCGAGGCCCGGGGTCGCGGTGTGCTGGATGATCGCGCGGATGTCCGCGTCCCGCTCCATGAGCAGGTTGTAAACCGTGCGGTCCAGCTCGTGCGGGCTGATGCCGAGACCCACCGAGGCGGCGCCCTGCGGGTCGAAGTCGACGATGAGCACCTTGCGGCCGTACTCGGCGAGCGCGGCGGCCAGGTTGATGGTGGTCGTCGTCTTGCCGACGCCACCCTTCTGGTTGCACAGCGCGATCACGCGCGCGGGACCGTGGGAGGCGAGCGGAGGGGGCTCGGGGAACGCGGGCATCGGCCGCCCGACGGCGTCGAGCTGCGGGTCGGTCGTCTGCTGGCTCACCACGCGGGACAACCTACCGGAGCACGGCCCCCGATGACCGCGCGACAGTCCGTGGGGCGCGTGATGCTCATCGCGCCCGGGGGTGCGACGCCGCGTAGACCTCGCGCAGCGTGTCTGCGGTGACCATCGTGTAGATCTGGGTCGTCGTCACGGACGCGTGCCCGAGGAGTTCCTGGACCACCCGCACGTCGGCTCCCCCGGCCAGCAGGTGCGTGGCGAACGAGTGCCGGAGCGTGTGCGGCGAGATGTGCTCGGCACCCGCCAGTCCCGCGCGCTCCGCCGCCACGCGCAGCACCGCCCACGCGCTCTGCCGACTGAGCCGGGCGCCCCGGGTGTTGAGGAAGACCCCCGGCGACCCGCCCCTGCTCCCGACGGACAGGGCGGGCCGTGCCCGGACGAGGTACGCCTCCACCGCGTCGAGCGCGAACGTGCCCAGCGGCACCACCCGCTCCTTGCTGCCCTTGCCGAACAGCCGGACGGACGCGCGCCCGGGCGTCCGGTCGAGGTCGTCCACGTCCAGGCCGACCGCCTCGGAGATGCGTGCACCGGTCCCGTACACGAGCTCGAGGAGCGCGCGGTCCCGCAGCGGCACCGGGCCGTCGCCGAGGCCGGCCGCGTCCAGCAGGCGCTCGACGTCGCCGACGGAGATCGCCTTCGGGAGCCGCTTCGGCTGCGCGGGGGGCTTCACGGCCCGCGCGGGGTCCTGACCGGTGACGCCGTCGAGCAGCAGGAACCGGTGCCAGCCGCGCACCGCGACGACGATGCGGGCGGCCGACGAGGCGGACAGCGCGGTGCGGCCGTCCGAGCCGGTGCGGACCGCGAGCAGGAAGTCCTCGACGTCGAGCTCGGCGACGTCCGAGGGCTCGCGGCAGCCGCGGGTCTCGAGGAAGGCGGTGTACCGGGTCAGGTCGCGGCGGTAGGCGAGCAGCGTGTTGGTGGACAGGCCGCGCTCGACGGTCAGGTGGGCGAGGTAGAGCTCCAGCGCCGAGTCGATCGCGGTCGTAGTCACGCTCAGAGGGGCAGGAACACGTCCACCGCGATCGCGACGGACAGCAGGGTGAGGTAGGTGATCGAGGCGTGGAACACGCGCATCGCGTGCAGCTTGCCCGACTCCGGGTGCTCCGCGCGGCGCAGCAGGCCGATGCAGGACCAGAGGAACCAGATCCCGAGGGCCAGGGCGGCGACGCCGTACACCCAGGTCATGCCCTGCACCGGGACGAGCAGCAGGGAGCAGGCGATCATCGCGACCGTGTACGCGATCATCTCGCGCGCGACCCGGGTGTCCTTGGCCACGACCGGGAGCATCGGGACGCCCGCGGCGGCGTAGTCCTTGCGGAACTTCATCGACAGCGGCCAGTAGTGCGGCGGGGTCCAGAAGAAGATCACCCCGAACAGGAGGGCAGCCGTCCAGGAGACGCCACCGGTGACGGCGGACCAGCCGATCAGGACGGGCATGCAGCCGGCCGCGCCACCCCACACGATGTTCTGCGACGTGCGGCGCTTGAGGATCATGGTGTAGCCGACGACGTAGATGAGGATCGCCGCGGCGGTGAGCCACGCGGACGCGGGGTTGACCATCAGGGCGAGCCAGGTCAGCGAGAGCACGCCGAGCGCGAGCCCGAAGATCAGCGCCGCCCGGGGAGACACCTGCCCGGTGACGATCGGCCGCCGCTTGGTGCGGTTCATGATCTTGTCGATGTCGCGGTCGAGGTAGCAGTTCAGCACGTTGGCCGACCCGGCAGCGGCGGCTCCACCGACGAGGGTCGCGAGCAC
>NZ_JBFUHU010000346.1:0-3791 GCF_056402235.1 Cellulomonas sp. P4_B5_2 | reverse complement strand
GCCCGTGCGGGTGAATCCCGCGGGTGGATCTGCCAACCTGGGAAGACCCTGAGATGCACCCCGGTGGGCGCGAGGTGGCGCCCACCGGTCCGTGTGACGCGCGTGGGCGTCACCGCACCGTGGTGGAGGCGTCGGAGGCCTCAGGTTCCGCTGGTCACGAGCCACCCTTGCAGCACGGCTGAGCGAGCACGGAGACGCCGGCCGCGTGCGGCGTGGCTGCTCCGGCGACACCACCCGTGAGGGCGGCGACGGCGAGGACGAGGGTCAGGGCGATGCTGCGCTTCTTCATGAGAGACCTTCCCGAGTGCGTGTCGTACCTCTCGCGCCGCCGCATCAGAGGGCGGGTGCGGCGACGCGTCCTGGCGGTGGTGTCAGAACGTGCCCTTGCAGCACGGCTGAGCGGTGACGGGGGCGTCGGCGGACGAGCCCGTGGCGCCTGCGACCCCCGCGAATGCGGCGAGGGCGATGGCCAGGGCGATGCTGAGCTTCTTCATGAGGGTGCCTTCCCGAGGACGTACGGGGCTGTCCCGTACACCTGGAATGGTCCCTACCCCGTGTCTGGACCGCAATGACGCAGGACAGCGGGGGGGTAGACATCGGCTGGAGGCCGGGTTCAGACCCGTCTGGGCGGCGGGAGGACCCCGCGGATGCCAGCCGCAGCGAGCGCTCGGCCGTACGCCTCGACCACGCGCTCGTCCTCGTCGCCGGCCACGCGGAGGCGATCGCCGATGCGGCGCCAGAGCACCGCGGCGGACCGTCCCGACGAGATCATGTCCAGCAGCTCGGCGGCGGAGCGGTACTGCTTGACGGCCTCGGTGCGGGCGCTCTGCGCGAGCATCGCGTCGCCCAGGGCCTCGTGCGCGGACGCGGCGTCGCGACGCACACCCTCGCGGAGCAGGTCGACCGACTGCTTGGCGTACTGCTGGGCCCGCACCGGGTCCTCCAGCAGCAACCACGCGCGGGACCGGACCGAGTCGGCGCGGGCCAGCTCGATCTGCGACTCCCCCACCTCGAGCGCGGTCTGCGCGGCGTCGAGGTCGGCGAGCGCCTCGGCCGGCCGCGGCGGGTCCACGGAGACGAGCAGCAGCGCCCGGTCGAGCCGGAGGCGCGGCAGGTCGCGGTCGATCTCGTCGGCACCCGCGAGCGAGATCGCCGACTCGAGCTGCGCCAGCGCGGCGTCCGGCTCCCCCAGGGCGTCGTCGACGAAGGCCAGGTTCCAGTGCACCGACGACACCGCACGCGCCGAGCCGTGCCGGCGCGTGTGCTCGAGCAGCTGCCGGCCGCGGTAGCGCGCGTACGTGGTGTCCCCCCGGGCGATGTAGGCCCAGATGATCGTCGACTCGAGGCGCACCACCTCGTCGGTGCCGGCCACCGACTCGGGCAGCTGCGCCAGCAGGGCCTCCCCACGTGCGACGGCCCGGTGCAGGTCCGCGAACTCGGTCAGCGCCATGACGATCCGCATCGCCGCGTAGGCGGCCTGGGTGTACCGGTGCGCCTCCATCAGCTGCGCGCAGACGCCCTCCAGGGCCTCGACGGATGCCTCCAGGTCGCCCGCCAGGTCGAGGGCCTCCGCGTGCGCGAGCCCGACGCGCGCGGCGGTGTCCACGTCGAGACCGGACAGCTGCACCTGCGCGAGCGCGTCGGCGGCCTGGCTCGCCTCGCCCATGCGGGACAGCCGGCGTGCCTCGACGAGCGCCCCCTCGGCGGAGCGGTACTCGGGTGCCTCCTCGCCGTCGAGCAGGAATGCCACGGACACGCCCAGCACGTCGGCCACCCGCGCCAGGGCGTCCTCGCCGAGGGTGCGGCGGTCGCGCTCGACGTGGGAGATGTAGGTGGGGTGCACGCCCGCCCGGCGCGCGAGCTCGCCCTGGCTCAGCCCGGCCTTCTGCCGCGCGTCGCGCACACGTCTGCTCAGCGGGTTCACGTACTCACGATAGGGACCGTCGCCGCGACGGGCTACATCGTGATGACCACCTTCGCCCGTGCGTGGTCGCTCTCGAGGTACCGCAGGGCGTCCGCCGCGGCGGGCAGCGGGTACGTCCGGTCGATGGCGGGCGTGATCGTCCCGGCCTCCGCCAGCTCGCGCAGGGTGTCGAGGTGCTCGGCGCCGGGCCTGGTCGACAGGGAGACGATCCTCTGCGGCCGCGCGAACGGTGCCGCCAGCCGGCTCCGCAGCAGCAGGACGATCGGGCCGAGGACCGAGCCCCCCTCGAACACGCCGCCGCCGGACAGGACGAGGGTCCCGTCGGACGTCAGCGCCCGGCGCAGGTCGCGCAGGGAGCGGTTGCCGACGAGGTCGAGGACGACGTCGTACCTGCGGTCGCCGCGGAACGCGTCGTCGCGGGTGTAGTCGACCACGTGCGCCGCGCCGAGCGACCGGGCGAGGTCCACGTTGCGGGTGCTGCACACGGCTGTCACCTCCGCGCCCCACCCGTGCGCCAGCTGCACCGCGAACGTCCCGACGCCCCCGGACGCGCCGTTGATCAGCACGCTCCGACCGGGCTGGACCAACCCCTGGAGCCCCTGCAGGGCGGTCGTCGCCGCCAGGGGGACGGCCGCGGCCTGGTCGAACGTGAGGTTCGCCGGCTTGCGCGCCACGAGCCGCTCGGGGGCGCTCACGTACTCCGCGAGCGCTCCGTCCGACTCCCCGTACACCTCGTCGCCGACCCGCAGGCCGGTGACGTCCCGGCCGACCGCCTCGACGGTGCCGGCGAAGTCGGAGCCGCGGATCGGCTCCTTCGGTCCTCGTCGGCCGAACTCCGGGGACAGCCGTGCGATGTACGGGTCGCCCCGCATGAGGTGCCAGTCGCGGGCGTTCAGTGACGCCGCGCGCACGCGGACGAGGACCTCGTCGGCCGCGGGCGCCGGCTGGTCGACGTCCTCGAGAGTGAGCATGTCCGGGGAGCCGTAGCGGCTCTGCACGATCGCCTTCATGACGGTCCTCCTTACGTCGTAAGGGAAGACTGTCTTACAACGTAAGGTTGGTCAAGACCCCGCGCGCCGACGCTCCAGACCGTCGAGCAGCAGGTCCAGCCCGAACTCGAACTCCGTCCGGTCGTCGCACCAGCCGATGGTCGAGTCCGGGTCGTCGTGCGCGACCTCCGCCAGCATCGCGGTGAGGAACGGGAGGTCGGCGGCGAGGTGGGCCGGCACGGGCGCGGCGGACTCGCCGGCGCCGGGGTCGAACAGCTCCTGGGAGAAGCCGAGCGCGCGGCTGCCGAGGGCGTGCAGCGCGTGGTGGATGAGGTCGTAGGACAGACCGCCCTCGTGCAGGACGCCGACGAGCCGGTCGTGGTAGCGCACCACGTTCGGGCTCACCGCCGAGCCCGACTCCAGCACGCGCGGGGCCCAGCGGTGCCGGAGCAGCACCCCGCGGGCGGTGAGGATCCGGGCACGCACGGCGGCCTTCCAGTCGTCGCCGCGATCCAGGGCGTCGACGGCCTCGTTGATCTCGGCGACCACCAGGTCGACCGCGCCGTCCAGCAGGTCCGACTTGCTGGCGACGTGGTGGTAGAGCGACATCGCCTCGGCGCCCAGCACCTCGCCGACCCGGCGCATGGTGACCGCGTCGATCCCGTGCTCGTCGGCGATCGCGACCGCCGTGCGCAGCACGCGCTCGCGGCTGAGCGGGAGGCGCTGCTCAGGCACCTGGACCGGATGGGCCGACACGCGACATCACCTCTCTCCTCAGCGGATCGTACGAGGTGCGGGTCGGGTCAGTGCGAACGGACCCGGCTCCGGACGCGTGCCGGCACGCCGCGGCGGCGCACGCGCGTGATCCGCCGCGGTGC
>NZ_JBFUHU010000345.1:0-5598 GCF_056402235.1 Cellulomonas sp. P4_B5_2 | reverse complement strand
AGCGGGCGTCGTGCCGTCTCCGGGGCGCTCCCGCCGAGCGAATGACACGTGTCGGTCGAACGAGGGCTTGACTTTGTTGCCGCGGGGTCCGACTCTGGGGTCACACAGTAGTGACACGAGTCACTCAGGAGGAACCTCACCGGCGAGGACGTCCCTCCGTGAGCGTCCCGTGCCGATGGATCCGGCGGCGGACCCCGATTCCCGCAGGCCGGATCACGCTCCGAACCGGGCTGGCGGAAGTCAGCCCAGGGCCGACCCGGCCGAGCGCAGCGTTGCGCTCGACCTGCCGGCCCGCCCGCTCACCGCGGCTGTCGCCGGACGGCTGCGTCACCGCGCCCCCCGGGCCCGCTGTGCCGACCCCTCGTCGGCGGGCGTGCCGCACCCGATCGGAGACCGCAGGATGTCTGCTCACGTACGACCGACCCCCTCCCATCGCACCCTGGACCGCCGCCGGCTGGTGGCCATGGTGGCCGTCGGCGCCATGCTGGCGTACCTGGTGCAGGCGATCCTCCTGCCGGTCGCGCGCGCAGAGGCGGTGACTGTCGGCTCGGGCAGCTACGCCGAGGGCACCCCGACCGGCGGTGCCGTGCCCACCGAGTGCAACGGCACGCCGGTCACCAACCCGCGGGCGCACGTCACCGCGAACTTCCCGGCCGGCGCGATCCCGACCAACGACTGGTGGACGTCGCTGCTGTGGCGCAAGTTCAACTGCGCCTCGATCTCCGAGAACCTCATGGCGCACCCGCTGTCGTACCACGCGTACACCAACGGGCTCGGGGTGAGCTACCCGACCACGGCGAGCATCTCCGGCACCGCCACGGGCGTGGGGGAGTACCACTACAACTACGCCGAGGACTTCCGGCTCGGGATCGCCGGCCTCGACGCCGACGGCAAGGTCGACGGGTACTCCGACTGGACCGTCAGCGAGCTCTGGACCAACGGCAGCAGCAGTCTGCGGACCACGTTCGGTCACGGCCTGCCGTTCGTGTACGCCACCAAGACCGGCGGCAACGCCTCGCTCGCCGGCACCGCGGCCCCGACGGTGTGGACCACCGGGAACGGTGCGATCGGGTACACGATCAACGGCCACGACTACGCGGCCTTCGGGCCGACCGGCTCCACCTGGAGCGTCTCCGGGAACACGATCAGCTCCACGCTGAACGGCGGCACGTTCTTCTCGGTCGCCGTCCTGCCCACGCAGCCGAGCAACAGCACCGCGGACCGTGTCGCGGCCCTGAACGCCTACGCGCCCTACGCGCACAACCACGTGACCGGGACGAAGGTGTCGTGGTCCTACGACGAGTCGACGTCCCGGATGACCGCGACCTACGCGTTCACCACGACCGCACGTCAGGGCTCAGGGACCGGCACGGTCTACGCGCTCTACCCGCACCAGCGCGACAACCTCACGGGCGCGACGCTCAGCCCCTACTCGTACACCTCCCCGCGCGGCCCGATGCGGGTCGTGATCGGCAGCTCGCAGTTCCAGACGGTCTCGACGTTCAACGGCGTGCTCCCGCAGCTGGCGAACACCGGGTTCGCCGCGGGGTCCGCCGACGCGAACCAGCTCAACGGCTACATCTCGCAGGTCGCGTCGGGTGACCCGTTCGCCGGGTTCGGCGACGACACCTACTGGACGGGCAAGGCGTTCGGACGGATCTCGCAGGTCGCCCACATGGCCAACCTCACCGGCAACACAGCGGCCCGCGACAGCCTCGTCAGCTCCATGAGGACGCGCCTCACGGACTGGATGACCGCGTCGCCGGGGGAGACCACCCGCTCGTTCTGGTACAACCCGTCGTGGGGCACCCTGATCGGTTACCCGGCCTCCTACGGCTCGGACACCGACCTCAACGACCACCACTTCCACTACGGCTACTACGTGGTGGGCGCCGCCACCGTGGCGCAGTTCGACCCGGCCTGGGCCGCGACCTCCGCGTACGGCGGCATGGTCAACACGGTCATCAAGGACGCGGCGAACTGGGACCGCACGGACACGCGCTTCCCGTTCCTGCGCGACTTCGACATCTACGCAGGCCACGACTGGGCCGCCGGGCACGGCGCGTTCGGGGCCGGCAACAACCAGGAGTCGTCGTCCGAGGGCATGAACTTCGCCAGCGGCCTGATCCAGTGGGGTCAGGCGACCGGCAACACCGCCGTGCGTGACCTGGGCATCTACCTGTACACCACGCAGGCGTCGGCCATCGAGAACTACTGGTTCGACACCGACGACGAGGCGTTCCCGGCCGCGTTCGGCCACTCCACGGTCGGCATGGTCTGGGGCGACGGCGGCTCGTACTCGACGTGGTTCAGCGCCGAGCCGGAGATGATCCAGGGCATCAACCTGCTGCCCAGCACCGCCGGGCACCTCTACCTCGGCTACAACCCGTCGTACGTCAGCCGCAACATCGCCGAGCTCGAACGCAACAACGGGGGACCGGCGACGGTCTGGAAGGACATCGTCTGGGAGTTCCAGGCGTTGGCAGACGCCCCCACGGCGCTCTCGCAGTTCCGGTCCCAGGCGGACTCCTACGCCGTCGAGGAGGGGGAGTCCCGGGCGCACACGTTCTACTGGCTCAAGAGCCTGTCCGGGCTCGGCACCGTCGACCGGTCGGTCACGGCGAACACCCCGCTGCACGCGGTCTTCGTCAAGAACGGCGTCCGGACGTACCAGGCGGCGAACATGGGCGGGTCGGCGATCACCGTCACCTTCTCCAACGGCGTCACGCTCGCGGTGCCGGCCCGGTCGGTCGCCAGCTCGAACGTGTCCGTCCCGACGGACACGACGGCACCCTCCGTCCCGGCAGGACTCTCCGCCTCCGGCACGACGTCGTCCTCGACGAACCTGTCGTGGTCCGCATCGACCGACAACGCGGGCGGCAGCGGGGTCTCGGGCTACGAGGTGCTCCGCAACGGCACCGTCGTCGGCACGGCGACGGGGACCACCTTCACCGCGACGGGCCTCGCGGCCTCGACGCTCTACCAGTTCACCGTCCGGGCGCTCGACGGCGCCGGCAACCGGTCGGCGAGCAGCAGCACGGTGAGCGTCACCACGTCCGGCGGGTCCGACACCGTCGCACCGTCGACGCCCACCGGGCTGACCGCGTCGGGCACCACCTCGTCGGCGACGACGCTGGCGTGGTCGGCGTCCACCGACAACGTGGGGGTCGCCGGCTACGACGTGCTCCGCAACGGCTCCGTCATCGCCTCGACCGCGAACCGGAGCTACACGGCGACGGGCCTGTCGCCCTCGACCGGCTACGCGTTCACGGTGCGGGCCTACGACGCGGCGGGCAACCGCTCGGCCGTGAGCAGCTCGGTGTCCGTCACGACGACCGGCACCTCGACCGGCATCGACGCCACGTCCCGCATCCAGGCCGAGGCGTACAACGGCATGGCGGGCGTCGCCAAGGAGGCGACGCAGGACACCGACGGGGGCGAGAACATCGCCTGGATCGGCAACGGGGACCATGTCAGGTTCGACAACGTCAACTTCGGCAGCACGCCGCGGTCGACGTTCCGCGCGAGGGTCGCGTCCGGCGCCGCCGGTGGTGTCAGCGGGCTCGTCAACGTGCGGCTGGACAGCCTCACGGGTCCGTCGATCGGCAGCTTCGCCATCGGGAGCACGGGCGGGTGGCAGGTCTGGCAGACGGTCCCGGCGAACATCCAGGGCACGACGGGGACCCACACCGTCTACCTGACGTTCGACTCCGGGCAGCCGGCCGACTTCGTCCCGCGCGACGTGTCAGGTCGAGTCGCGGGCGATGACGTGGAAGACGTCGCTCGGCTGCGCCGGTGGGTCGACGGCGTCGTCGAGCGCCGCGATCACCGCGGCGGCCAGGTACGTCGCCTGCGCGTCGATGGCCTGCCAGACGGTCGTGAGGGCGGGGGCCGCGAGCCGTGCCGCGGGGATGTCGTCGACCCCGATGACGGCCACGTCCTGCGGGGTGCGCAAGCCCTCGGCGCGCAGCCCGGCGAGCACGGCCAGTGCGACCTCGTCGTTGTAGGCGGCGACCGCCGTGACGGGGTCCGGACCTGCGCGCCAGCTCCGGACGGCCGCGGCGGCGGACGCCACGTCGAGGTCGACGACCTGGACCCTCGGCCCGGGCAGGCCGAGCTGCTCGCACTCCTGCACCACCCCGGCCAGGCGGCGGTCCGCGAACGCGGCCAGACGGTCGTCGCTCGGTGCCGCGTAGGCCATCACGCGGTGACCCCGGCCGGCGAGGTGCTCGACCTGCAGCCGCCCGATCCGGGTCTGCGGGACCGAGAAGGTGCCCGGGTGGTCGTCCTCGTCGAGCGCGCTGCCGACCACCTGGATGCCCGCCTGGCGCATCGCGCGCTCGTCCTCCTCCGCGAACGGAGCGAGCCCGAGCACGGCCCGCGGCGTCACCGCCCGCCACAGCTCGGCGAGCGGACGCGGGCCGCGGTCGTGGTGCACGAGGACGGACAGGCCCCTGGCCGCCAGCTCGGTGGTGAGGTGGTCCATCAGGGTGTCGATGACCGGCCCGATGGTCCAGTTGGGCAGGACGCAGAGCACGAGGTCGCTCCGGCCGGACCGCAACGTCCGGGCCGCCGCCGAGGGGGTGTAGCCGAGGCGCGCGGCGGCGTCCCGGACGCGCTGACGCGTGGCCTCGGGGATGGCGACGTCGTTCTTGCCGTTCAGCACGTAGCTGACCGTGGTCCGGGACACGCCGCTCTCCCGCGCCACGTCGGCACTCGTCAACCGCGGCACGGACCCTCCCTCACGACCCTCGGCAGATCTGCGCCAACCCTAGTCGCGGGAGTCGGTGTGGGTCGGTAGTCCCAGGGTGCGGCGTCGGGCTCCCGGCACGATGGTGGTATGAGCCTCCACGTCCCCGGTGGTCTGCTGCTGACGGGCCGGGCCGCCGACCCGCTCGCCCTGCCGGCCGCTCTGAAGCCCGTCCTCCTCGACGTCGCCGACCGCCTGTTCCACGAGGCCCTCGCCGCCCGGGTCGCCCACCACATCGACCGCGTCCGGCTCGGCCTTCCCGGCCTGGTCGAGACCACCGCGCCCGCGTCCGTGCTGGGTGCGCTCTCCCGGCAGGTTGCCGTGGAGACCGTGGCAGCCATCCGCGACGACCGCGGTCCGCACGGGCAGGCCGGCCTGGCGGTGACCGTCACGATCCTCGCCCACCCCGACCGCGACGACGCGCTGCTCGGCTTCGTGCACACCGAGCGGCACGAGCTGCGCGACGCCGTGCTCGCGCTCGACGGCATCGCCGAGTACGCCTATGTCGCCGTCGACAGCCCCCGCCTCGGTGCGCAGGAGTGGCAGGAGCGCGCCCGCGTGTGGTCGCACGCGCTGCGGGACGGTCGGTACGCGGACCTGGGGTGGACGTGGTCGCTGTTCGGGCGGTACCCGGAGCAGACCCTGCGGTGCCTGGCCGTGCCGGACACCAACAAGCTCGTCGCCGCGCTGCCCGGGGACAAGGACCGTGCTCGGCACCTCGCGGGCGTCCTCGGGAACACCCGTCCGATGAAGGACATGAACGACGTGGCCGCGTTCCAGCGCCGCCACGACCGGGACACGGCCGCGAACCTGCCGACCGCCCTCGCGGCGCTCGCCCCGATCACGGC
>NZ_JBFUHU010000344.1:0-3835 GCF_056402235.1 Cellulomonas sp. P4_B5_2 | reverse complement strand
CGGCAAGGCCGCCGAGAGCGTCGTCCGTGGCGCCTATGCGGCCGTGTTGACCAGGTAGAGAACGCAGAAGACGCCGCCGAGCACGCCGCCGACGATGCCGAACACTGCGCGCCCCGACCCGTGCCCACCGGTGCGGGCACGCCGCAGGCCCAGCACGCCCACCACGACCGCCACCGGGGCGAGCGGCCAGATCAGCAACGCCAGGAGGCCGAGGTAGCCGGCCAGGATCGACTGCCACGAGCGGCCGACGGGCAGCAACCAGTGGAGCGTCTGATCAGGTGCCGTGATCCCCGCGGGGTCGCCCACGGGCGCCGGGGGCCACGGGGCCGCCACCCTCGCGCCCGGCGCGGGCGGCAGCGGCGCGACGTGCGGGGTCCAGCTCGTGCCGTCGTACCAGCGCAGGACGCCAGGCGTGGCGCGGTCGTCGTACCACCCGGGAGCCGTCGTCATCGCACCGAGACTGTCTTGACGATCTTGTCCGCGAACGTCTGCCGCTTCGCGTCCCAGAGCGGGAACCAGAAGCCGAGGCCGAAGATCCAGCAGTCGAGCCAGTGCGCGAGGTCCCGCAGCAGGGCACGCCAGACTCCGACGTTCTCCCCCGTCTCGTCGCGCGCGAGCCGCAGACCGACCACCTTCTTGCCCCACGACTGACCAGTGCGCGACTGCTGGAAGCCCCGGTTCCACACCCAGAGCGCCAACGAGACCAGCGCGCCGATCGCCAGCGCGGCCGAGCCGGCCGGCGTCGAGACGCTCGTCGGCTGACCGAACTGGTCGTACCCGGGCGTCGACAGCATGCCGGAGACGAACGCACCCACCCAGTACGGGATCACCCCGAGGAGGTCGAGCAGCATCGCCGCGACGCGCAGACCCCAATGCGCGTACGTCGGCGCCGACGCGAGCGGGTAGCCGTATGTCGGGGCGGCGTACTGCGGGCCGGCCGGGTAGCCGTAAGGCGGCGCCGCGGGCGTCCCGTAGGACGCGAACGCGGGGTGCTGCGCCTGCRGGGCACCGAACGGGTCGGCCTGGAACGGCGGTGGTGGAGGCGTGCCGTACTGGTCACCCGTGTACGGCGGCGGCGTGCCGTAGGCGTCGCCCTGCGGCGAGTAGGCGGGAGCGGCGAAGCTGCCGGGCTGCCATCCGGCGCCGCTCGGCTGCTGGTACGGGTCCTGGTTGCTCACGGCGCTCCTGGTGTCGGTCCCGCGCGCCGGGGTCCGCGGCGGTCTGCGCTGGACATCGACGTCTCACCCGCTCCGCGTGAGCGTCGACGGATCACGATCTGACGCATCACCCGATCGGCTCTCAGGCGCGGACCAGCTCCTCCTCGACGACCCGGAGGTAGCGGGTGGCGCCCTGCCCGTACAGGACTCTGGCCGACACCCTCTCGTGGCGGTGCACCGGGATCAGCACGCGATGGGTCAGGCGCGCGCCGATGGGCAGCGGCTCGACCACGACCTCGCGCTCCCACGCGTGCTCGGGCACCCCGGAGAGGCTGCGCAGCACGATCGACCGGCCCGGACGCAGGCCGACGACCTGCTGGAACGTCGCGGCGCGCCCCCCGCCGACCCTGTCGACGAGCACGCAGACGAGCTCACCGACCTCGCCCCGCCGGGAACCCGGCACCGTGAAGCTCACGGCCGACGGGTCCGACGACTCGAGCGCGACCCTCTCCGCATCGGCGACGAGCTCCCAGGCGTCCTCGGCCGACGAGGCGATCTCGATGGCGGCGGTGACCTCGATGTCGACGAYCGATCCGCCGTCCGCACACCGCGGCACGCACGGAGCGTCGACCTCGGGGGCGACCTGCCCGGTCATGCACGCGGCGATCCGGCCGAGGTGCTCGACCAGCGCGGCCGAGAGGCGGGGCCGTAGGGCCTCGACGTGCTCGGGGTGCGTCTCGGCGGCCACCTCCCACGTCAGCTCGCCGTCCGCGACGGTCACGGTCTCCCGGTGGCCGTGGCCCTCGCTCAGCACCCGCACGACGAGGCGGACGCCCTCGACACGCTCGACCGTCTCGCCGAGCACTCCTTTCCAGGACCCGTCCCCCTGTCGGACGACCGTGCACAGGACCTCACCGACCGCGCCCGCCGGCGTCCCGGGGACCACGAACGACCGGACGTGCTGGGCACCGAGGATCGCGCCTTCGTTCCCGGGGTCGGTGACGAAGGCCCAGATCTCCGCCGCCGTCCGCGGAACGGCGACCTGCTCGCACACGTGGGCCGTCACCAGCGGGCGGCGCAGATGAGCCTGCACCTTCCGCCGGTGACGCCACGCCTCGACCGCCGCACGGCCCCCGAACCACCTGCGTGCGATCCACTCGTTCACCCTGGACGAGTCGACCAGGTGGACTCTCTACTTGAGCAGCTCGAGGTGCGACGGCACGCGCGGCTCGAACCGCAGCCGCATCCCCGCCTCCGTAGGCGTGCGGTCGCGCTTGCGGTGGTTGCAGGCCGCGCAGGCGGCGACGGTGTTCAGCCACGAGCTCGCGCCGCCGCGGCTGCGGGGCAGCACGTGGTCGACGGTCAGCGCGCCACCGGTGCCGCAGTACGCGCAGACGTGCCCGTCGCGGACGAGCATCCCTGCACGGGACCACGTCGGCACCCCGCCCCGGTGGCGCCAGCGCATCTGCACGTAGCGGACCAGGCGGAGCACCGCGGGGAGCGGGTACGGGCCGAACGTGCGGCCGTCCACGGCCTCCTCGACGACCGCGACGCGGCGGTGCAGCATGCGGACGGCGTGCGCGAGGGAGACGCGGTGCAGCGGCTCGTAGCCCGCGTTCAGGACGAGTACTCCCGCCATCGTCGTTCCTCTCGGTGGTGCCCCGCGCTGGAGTCGAACCAGCAGCCTCCGGCGTCGTAGGCCGGCACTCTGTCCTGTTGAGCTAGCGGGGCGGATCGGTGTGTGGTCGCGAGCGGAGGAGTYGAACCTCCCGGGGCGGGGCTCATCGACCCGCCGGCGACCTGCGCCCGCGGCGACCAGGGTGCGCGCCGGGGCCGCGATCCGGCCAGTGATTTCCCGGTCAGTCGAGCGAGATCCGCAGCCCGACGCCCGCGGCGGCCGTGGCGATCGTGACGTCGAAGACCAGGGCGGGGTCGGCGGCGACCCGGTGCAGGTGGCCGAACAGCTCGACGGAGATCGCGCCGACGAGGGATGTGAAGAGGGTCGCCGACCGCGTGGCCACCCGGGCCACCTCGACGGGCACGGCGGCCGGATCGGGGAAGCCGGCGAAGGCGTAGACCTCGGGTGTCATGCGACCGACGGGGTCGAACGCAGGGCCCGCCGGGTCGAGCACGCCGTCCCCGTACGCCTCCAGCAGCAGCCCGACGAGGACCGCCCACACCCGGACCGCGGAGCGCACGGTGTCGTCGGGGGCGCGGTAGCCGCGGACCGGCGTGCCGTAGATGAGCTCGAACGAGTACGGCTGCTCGAGCGCCCACCGCCGCACGGCGCGCGCGACCTCGAGCCACGCCTGAGCGGGGCCGGCGTCACGGGCGCCGGCAGCGGCCTCCTCGGCGACCTGGCCCACCGCGTCGTACGCCTCGATGATCAGCAGGGTCAGCAGGGCGTCGCGGGAGGGCACGTACCGGTAGACCGCCGACGACGCCATGCCGAGGTCCCGCGCGACTGCGCGCAGGCTCAGCGCCGCGGACCCTTCGCTCTCGAGCCGGGCGCGGGCCGCGGCGAGCAGCTCGGACATGAGCTCGGCCCGGGCCCGCTCCCGTGCGCGCAGGGGGGCGGTCGTCGGCTCGGTCATGGCGTCAGTGTGCCAGAACTGCGAGCAGTGCTCTTGTTCTCGTCGCAGTCTTGTGCGAGCATTGCTCACATCACAGAGCACTGC
>NZ_JBFUHU010000343.1:0-3850 GCF_056402235.1 Cellulomonas sp. P4_B5_2 | reverse complement strand
GGCGCCCGCCGGCGCGCGTCCGACACGGCGCCCAGCGGCGCCCGGGAGGTCCTGAGCGACGACCGCCTGCTCGCCCTCGTGCCGCAGCTGCGGCGGGCCGAGCAGGAGCGCAAGGCCGACGAGGTCGAGCGGCTGCCCGGGGCGATCCTGCCGCCACCGGTCCGACGCCCGGCCGAGCCCGCTCCGCCGCCCCCCGCACGGGCCGCGGGAACAGCCGACCCTGTGGATGCGTTGGTGCTGCTGCGCGAGGCGGCGGCCGAGAAGGCCGAGGTGTGGGTCGAGCTGGTGGGCTCGCACGGTGTGCCGCAGCGGCGCCTGCTCCGGCCTCTGCGGGTCGAGGGCGGCCGGCTGCGGGCGATCGACACCGCACGCGAGTCCGAGCTCACCGTCGCGGTGCACCGGATCGCGAGCGTCACGCGCGCCACCGAAGACGATCGTCAGGAGACTTCGTGACCAACGGCCCCCTCATCGTGCAGAGCGACAAGACGCTGCTGCTCGAGGTCGACCACGACCAGGCGGAGGCCTGCCGGCGCGCGATCGCCCCGTTCGCGGAGCTGGAGCGCGCCCCGGAGCACGTGCACACGTACCGGCTGACCCCTCTGGGCCTGTGGAACGCGCGCGCCGCGGGTCACGACGCCGAGCAGGTGGTGGACGTCCTGCTCGAGTACTCCCGCTACCCCGTGCCGCACGCCCTGCTGGTCGACGTCGCGGACATCATGTCCCGCTACGGGCGCCTGCAGCTGATCCAGGACCCGGTGCACGGCCTGATCCTGCACGCCCTGGACCCCGCGGTCCTGGTCGAGGTGGTCCGCTCCAAGCGCACGGCCGGGCTGCTCGGCGCGCGCATCGACGCGACCGACGTCGTCGTCCACCCCTCCGAGCGCGGCCACCTCAAGCAGGTCCTGCTCAAGCTCGGCTGGCCGGCCGAGGACCTGGCCGGGTACGTGAACGGCGAGGCGCACCAGATCGACCTCGTGCAGGACGACTGGCACCTGCGCCCGTACCAGCAGCAGGCCGTCGACGGCTTCTTCCACGGGGGCTCCGGCGTCGTGGTCCTGCCCTGCGGCGCCGGCAAGACGCTCGTGGGCGCCGGCGCGATGGCCCGCTCGTCGACGACCACGCTCATCCTGGTGACCAACACCGTGAGCGCCCGGCAGTGGCGCGACGAGCTGATCAAGCGCACGTCGCTCACCGAGGACGAGATCGGCGAGTACTCGGGTGCCCGCAAGGAGGTCCGCCCGGTCACCATCGCGACGTACCAGGTGCTCACCACCAAGCGGAAGGGCGTCTACACGCACCTCGAGCTGCTCGACGCCCGCGACTGGGGACTGGTCGTCTACGACGAGGTCCACCTGCTCCCGGCGCCGATCTTCCGGATGACCGCGGACCTGCAGGCGCGCCGACGGCTCGGGCTGACCGCCACCCTGGTGCGCGAGGACGGCCGCGAGGACGAGGTGTTCAGCCTCATCGGCCCCAAGCGGTTCGACGCCCCCTGGAAGGACATCGAGGCACAGGGCTACATCGCGCCCGCCGACTGCGTCGAGGTCCGCCTGACCCTCCCCGACGCCGACCGCATGGCCTACGCGGTCGCCGAGCCGGAGGAGCGGTACCGGCTGGCCGCGACGGCCAAGGGGAAGAACCGCGTGGTCGAGCAGCTGGTCGCCAAGCACGAGGGCGACCCGACGCTGGTGATCGGCCAGTACCTGGACCAGCTCCACACGCTCGCGGAGCACCTGAACGCCGACCTCATCACCGGCGAGACCACGGTGCACGAGCGCCAGCGGCTGTTCGACGCGTTCCGCTCGGGCGAGATCACCAAGCTCGTGGTCAGCAAGGTGGCCAACTTCTCGATCGACCTGCCCGAGGCGTCCGTGGCCATCCAGGTGTCCGGCTCGTTCGGCTCCCGGCAGGAGGAGGCGCAGCGGCTCGGCCGGATCATGCGGCCCAAGGGTGACGGCCGCACCGCGCACTTCTACACGGTCGTCGCCCGCGACACCGTGGACCAGGACTTCGCCGCCCACCGGCAGCGGTTCCTGGCCGAGCAGGGCTACGCGTACTCGATCGTCGACGCCGAGGACCTGGACCCCGCCACGGAGTCCGAGCGCGACTGACCGGGAACCGTCCACGGGCGTGAGCCGTTGCGGCGGGTAGTACCCACCGGAAGGATCAGTGCGTGCCCGCCCTGCGACGTCGCCTGTCCGTGCTCGTCCCGCTGCTGCTCGGAGCCCCCCTCCTGATCGGCGCCGGGCCTCTGCCGACGGTCGGCCCGCTGTCCCTCACGGGGGAGATCACGGACCAGGTCGGCGCGCTCGACGGCAGCGAGTCCGAGGTCCAGGCGGCGCTCGACCGGCTGGCGCAGGACACCTCGCTGCAGCTGTACGTCGTCTACGTCTCCGACTTCAGCGGCGCCGACCCCGTCGAGTGGGCCCAGGCGACCGCCGAGAGGTCAGGCCTCGGAGCGCAGGACGTCATCCTGGCCGTCGCCACCGAGGCACGGCGGTACGCGCTGGCCCCGGAGTCGGTCGAGGGCCTGTCCAGCTCCCAGGTCGAGGCGGCCAGTGCGGCGGCCGAGGACGCGCTGCGGGACGACGACTGGGCCGGCGCCGCCGTCGCGACCGCCGACACCCTGCGCGAGGAGGCCACCGGCTCCGGCTCGTCGGGCGGCGGTGGTGGGGGCTTCGGCACCGTGCTCGTCATCGGCCTGGTCGTCATCGCCGCACTGTTCGGCGTCTCCTGGCTCCGGTCCCGCCGACGCCAGGCCGCCGGGGTCGCGGCGCCGGGTGCACCGGCCCCCGCCGACGAGCTAGCGGCGCTCCCGACCGCCGAGCTGGACCGCCGGTCCGCGTCCGCGCTGGTGGCCGTCGACGACGCGGTCAAGGCCTCGGACGAGGAGCTCGGGTTCGCGCAGGCCCAGTTCGGACCCGATGCGACCGGTGAGTTCGAGACCGTCCTGGCCGACGCGAAGGCGCAGGTCACCGAGGCCTTCCGGCTGCGCCAGACACTCGACGACAACGTCCCCGACACCGAGCCCCAGGTGCGCGAGACCGCCACCCGCATCCTSCAGACCTGCGCCGCGGTGTCCGCGATGCTCGACGCGCAGAAAGCCGGCTTCGACCACCTGCGCGACCTCGAGGCCCACGTCGAGCAGGCCCTGGAGTCCCACGCCCGCTCGGCGGCCGCTCTGCGCCAGCGGCTCGACCCGGCACGCGTCACGGTCACGACGCTGGCCGCGACCTACCCGCCGGTGACGCTCGCCTCGGTGTCCCGCAATCCCGACCAGGCGCAGCAGCTCCTCGACGAGATCGACACCATCGTCGGCCGGGGCGAGGAGGCGGTGGGCAGCGGCCAGCGGGGCACCGCGGTCGGGTACGCGCGCGCCGCGGAGGAGGCCCTGAGCCAGGTGTCGACGCTGCTGGACGCGGTCGACCGCGCCGGGCCGGAGCTCGCCGTGATCGGCTCGCGCATCGACGCCGCGATCGCCTCGATCACCGCCGACCTCGCCGACGTGGACCGGCTCGCCCGCGACAAGCCCGAGGTCGCCGCACCCGCGCAGACGGCCCGCACCGCGGTCGAGGCCGCACGTGCCGCCCGCGCCGGCACCGGAGACCCGCTCGCGGCGATGCGCGCGATCACCGACGCCGAGGCCGCGCTCGACGCGGCCCTGGCGCCCACCCGGGACGCCGAGGAGCAGGACCGCCGCGCGCAGCGGCAGCTCGACGACCTCCTCGGCCGGCTCGAGTCCACCCTGCGCGCCACCGGCGACTTCCTCAGCACGCGCCGCGGGGCCGTCGGTCCCGAGGCACGGACCCGGCTCGCGGAGGCCGAGCGTCTCCGCCTGGTCGCCCTCGAC
>NZ_JBFUHU010000342.1:0-3866 GCF_056402235.1 Cellulomonas sp. P4_B5_2 | reverse complement strand
GCACGCACCCGGAGGCGTTCCTCGCGGCCGTGCTCGCCGAGCGGCGGGACCGCGAGCTCACCGCCCGGCTGCGCGCGGACCAGCGGGACGCCGTGGAGTCGTCACAGCTGCACCGACTCCCCCACGGCGTCCCCGACCCGGCTCAGTAGCGGTAGTGGTCCGGCTTGTACGGGCCGGACGCGTCGATCCCGAGGTACTCGGCCTGCTCCTTGCTGAGCTCGGTGAGCCGGACCCCGAGTGCGTCGAGGTGCAGCCGCGCGACCTTCTCGTCCAGCACCTTGGGCAGCCGGTACACCTCGCGGGCGTAGTCGCCGGGCTTGGTGAACAGCTCGATCTGGCCGATGACCTGGTTGGAGAACGAGTTGCTCATCACGAACGAGGGGTGCCCGGTCGCGTTGCCGAGGTTCAGCAGGCGACCCTCGGAGAGCACGATGATCGAACGCTCGGGGCCGACCTCGTCCGCCGGGAACGTCCACTCGTGCACCTGCGGCTTGATCTCCGTGCGGGTGATCCCGGGCACGGCGGCGAGCCCGGCCATGTCGATCTCGTTGTCGAAGTGACCGATGTTGCCGACGACCGCCTTGTTCTTCATCCGGCCCATCTGCGCGGCGGAGACCACGTCCTTGTTGCCGGTGGTGGTGATGACGAAGTCGGCCTGGTCGATGACGTCGTCCAGGCGGGTCACCTGGTAGCCGTCCATCGCCGCCTGGAGGGCGCAGATCGGGTCCACCTCGGAGACGATCACGCGCGCGCCCTGCCCACGGAACGCCTCGGCGGCACCCTTGCCCACGTCCCCGTAGCCGGCGACGAACGCCACCTTGCCGCCCATGAGCACGTCGGTGGCTCGGTTGATCCCGTCGGGCAGCGAGTGCCGGATGCCGTACTTGTTGTCGAACTTCGACTTGGTCACGGAGTCGTTGACGTTGATCGCCGGGAACAGCAGCTGCCCGGCCTCGGCCAGCTGGTAGAGCCGGTGCACGCCCGTGGTCGTCTCCTCGGTGACGCCGATGATGTCCGCGGCGATGGTCGTCCACCGCTGCGGGTCGGCTGCGAGCGAGCGGCGCAGCGTGCCGAGGACGACGGTGAGCTCCTCGGAGTAGCCCGGCTCCCCCGGCCTCGGGTCGGACGGGACCGCGCCGGCGGCCTCGTACTCGACGCCCTTGTGCACCAGGAGCGTGGCGTCGCCGCCGTCGTCGAGGATCATGTTCGGGCCGGTGCCCCCGGGCCACACGAGGATCTGCTCGGTGCACTCCCAGTACTCCTCGAGCGACTCGCCCTTCCAGGCGAACACCGGCACACCGGCCGGCTGCTCCACCGTCCCCTGCGGACCGACGGCGACCGCCGCGGCGGCCTCGTCCTGCGTCGAGAAGATGTTGCACGACGCCCAGCGAACCTCCGCGCCGAGCGCGACGAGCGTCTCGATGAGGACCGCGGTCTGCACCGTCATGTGCAGCGAGCCCGCGACGCGAGCACCGGCGAGGGGCTGGGTGGGACCGAACTCGTCCCGCAGGGCCATCAGGCCGGGCATCTCGTGCTCGGCGAGGCGGATCTGGTGCCGGCCGGCCTCGGCGAGGGACAAGTCGCGGACCTTGTACTGACCGGGCTGCTCAGAGAACGACGTGGACACAGACATCTCACTCCTGCGGGGTTCCGGTGACGTGGGCGCGCGCGACGCACCGGGGCTTGCGCCCTGGTCGTTCGCGCCGGCGCGACCCCTCTCGGTCCACGGGCATCACCCACGCCGTCCGGGACATGCTAGCCCGGGGTGAGCGGCGTCACACGGGTTCGTCAGCCGCGAGAGACGGGAACGCCCTCGTCCACCAGGAGCRCCGGGATCCCGTCGCGCACCGGGTAGGCGACCGGGTTCACCGGGTCGGTCGAGACCAGCGTCGGCTCACCGTCGGGCCCCACACCGTCCACGAGCGTCGCACCCGTCGCGGGGCAGCGCAGCAGCTCGCGCGCCCAGGGCTCCAGCGTCCGGCCCATCAGTACTCACCGTCCTGGCGCACCAGAGCCAGCACGTCGTCGCGCACCTTCTCCATGATGTCCTCGTCCGCTGCCTCGACGTTCAGCCGCAGCAGCGGCTCGGTGTTGGAGGCGCGCAGGTTGAACCACCACTGCGGGTGGCCGTCCCAGTGGGAGACCGTGAGGCCGTCCATCTCGTCGACCTGCACCGGCCCGGCGCCCTGCTGCGTCACGTACGCCTCGATCACGCGCTCGCGCGCCGCCGCGACATCGGTGACGCGGGAGTTGATCTCCCCGCTGGCCGTGTACGGCTGGAACTGCTCGGACAGCGCCGACAGGGGGTGCGGCTGACCGCCGAGCGCGGCGAGCACGTGCATCGCCGCGAGCATGCCGGTGTCGGCGAAGAAGAAGTCCCGGAAGTAGTAGTGCGCGCTGTGCTCGCCGCCGAACACCGCGTCGTGCTCGGCCATCTGCGCCTTGATGAAGGAGTGGCCCACCCGGGTGCGGACGGTCGTCGCACCCGCCGCGCGCAGCAGGTCCGGCACCACCTGGGACGTGATGAGGTTGTGGATGACGGTCGGTGTGCGGCCGGCCGCGCGCTCGCGCTCCACCTCGCGCAGGCCCACCAGCGCCGTGATGGCCGACGGGCTCACCGGGTCGCCGTGCTCGTCGATCACGAAGCAGCGGTCCGCGTCGCCGTCGAACGCGAGCCCGAGGTCGGCGTCGTGCTCGACGACAGCCGCCTGCAGGTCCCGCAGGTTCTCCGGCTCGAGGGGGTTGGCCTCGTGGTTGGGGAACGTGCCGTCCAGCTCGAAGTACAGCGGGACGATGTCGAGCGGAAGCCCGGGCAGGCCGGCGTCGGTGCCCAGGACCGCCGGTGCCGTGAAGCCGCCCATGCCGTTTCCGGCGTCGACGACGACCTTCAGCGGYCGGATGCCGGACAGGTCCACCAGCGACCGAAGGAACGAGGCGTACTCGGTGAGCATGTCGCGTTCCTCGACGGAGCCGCGCAGGTCGGTGTCGACCTCCGGGACCGACCCCGCGAGGTAGTCGCCGGCCAGCTCGCGCACCGTCGTCAGGCCGCTGTCCTGGCCCACCGGCCGCGCGCCGGCCCGGCAGAGCTTGATGCCGTTGTACTGCGCCGGGTTGTGGCTCGCCGTGAACATCGCACCGGGGATGCCGAGCGCGCCGGAGGCGAAGTAGAGGCCGTCCGTGGAGGCCAGACCGATCAGGAGGACGTCCACGCCCCGGGCGGCCAGCCCGTCCGCGAACGCACCGACCAGCTCGGGACCCGAGGGACGCATGTCGTTGGCGATCACGACGCGCGGGCGGTCCGTCGCCTCGGGGAGCACCACGACGTCGGCGAACGCCGCACCGATCGCGCGGGCCACCGTGGGGTTGAGCTCCTCGGGGACGACCCCGCGGACGTCATAGGCCTTGATGAGGGCAGACAGATCGACACGGTCGGCTGCAGGGGAGATCACGCGGTCATCGTACCTGTGGCCCTCGGGGCCACGACCAAGCCGGGTCAGGCGTCGCCGCCGACGACCTCGTCCCGGTCGAGCGGGGTGCCGCTCCCGTCGAGGGGGAACCAGTTGCGCTGCTCGCAGGCCGGGCAGGACACGAAGACCACCTGCCGGCCGTCCGTGAGCGCCATCCGGATCTTGGTCAGATCGGTCGCACCGCAGCGCAGGCAGGCGTCCGTGCCGGGCACTCCTGGGCCCGTGGGCTGGCTGATGGAGCCGAGGGGCTCACCCGCCCGCTCGGCGCGCGCACGCGCGGCCTCGCCCTTGCGACGTGCCACGTCAGCCCTCGCCACGCAGCACGCGCAGGTGGCCGCGGCGAGGTGCCTCGTTCAGGATCGCGCCGACGGCCTCGGGCAGGGCGACGGGCTCGGGCTC
>NZ_JBFUHU010000341.1:0-3873 GCF_056402235.1 Cellulomonas sp. P4_B5_2 | reverse complement strand
GTGGTACCCGGACGTGAAGGCGAGGTAGACGACGGTCGCGACGACGTCGAGCCGCACGTCCAGCCGAGCGGCCGGGGGCGTCGCGAAGGGGATGCCCGAGGAGGCCAGCCGCTTCTTCGCGCGGGTCAGCCGGGCGGCCATGGTCGCTTCCTGGACGAGCAGGAGACGACCGATCTCGGCGGTGGTGAGGCCGACGACGAACCGGAGGGTCAGGGCGACGCGGTCGTCGGGTGCGATCGCGGGGTGGCAGCAGGCGAAGATCAGCCGGAGCTGCTCGTCGGCCACGTGGGCGCCGGGGTCGACGACGGCCGCGGCGGCGGCACGCATCTCGTCGTCGACCACCATCAACGGCTCCTTCCGGCGCTGCACCGCCTCCGAGCGCAGGCGGTCGAGGACTCGGCGGCGCGCGGCCGTGAGCAGCCACGCGCCGGTGTTCGTCGGCACCCCGTCCACCGGCCAGTGCCGCGCGGCCGACTCGAACGCGTCGGAGACGGCGTCCTCCGCCAGGTCGGGGCGCGCGAACTGGCCGATGAGCAGGCCGATCAGGCGGGACCAGTGGGCCTGCCAGGCGTCGGCCAGGGCGGTGTCGAGGGTGGTCACCAAGCGGGTCGCACCTCGAACGTGCCGGTCGCGGGCAGGGTCTCCAGCACCGCGTCGAGGTCCGACGCCTCGACCACCTGGAGGCCGGTGAGCGCCGACGCCGGCCCCTCGAACGTGCCGTCCCGCAGGCCGCGGTCCTGCACCGACGTCGCCGTGTCCACGGACCCCAGTCTGATGCCGGCGCGCAGCTCTGCGGAGCCGAACGCGAGGACGACGAACCTCACGAGGCCGAGACCGCGTCGACCCCGTCCACGGGGACGCCGTCGACGAACCGCACGGTCGGCCGGATCTCGACGGACTCGCCGTTGAGCACCAGGGCGGCGACGGCCTCGGTCAGCGCGTCGAGCTGCGTGCGGGCGACCAGGTAGAAGCCCGCGACCTGCTCCGCCGTCTCGGCGTAGGGGCCGTCGGTGACGACCACCCCGGCGCGGCCGTCGGACCGCAGCGACCGACCCCGGACCGCCGCGCCGAGGGCGCGCGTCGTCACGATCTCCCAGCCCTGCTCGGCGCAGTGCTGCTGGAAGCCGAGGTGGGCCGCCCACGCGCGATCGCGTTCCTCGTCCGTCAGCTGCGCGTCGTGCGCGTCGTCGCGGTAGAGCACCACGGTGAACTCGGCCATGTCATCTCCTAGGAGGTGGGAGGACGCCTGGTGCGTCCCGCTGCCCCGATGACGCGCGGGCGGCGGAGGGATCGACAGATCACATCGGCATGATCTCGCGGACCTCGATCGTGTACTCGGGCAGCAGCATGGCGTGCTTGAGCACCGACTCCCGGTCCGGCGCCGTGACCAGGTAGAAGCCGCCCAGCTGTTCGGCAGTCTCCGCGAACGGGCCGTCGGTGATCTCCGCGTCCTCGCCCGTGCGGCGCAGGGTGACGGCGGTCGTGACGGACTGGAGCGCCTCGCCGGCCAGGAACGTCACGCCGAAGTCGGCGGCCTGGTCGTCGTAGTCGCCGTGCTGCCGGTAGTACTCGGCCTTGGTCGCCTCGTCGGCCGCGTCCCAGTCGCCTTCGTCCGCGTAGATCAGGACGAGGAACGTCTGCGTGCTCATGACTCGTGCACGATCACGGGGCGCAGCTCGGCGCCGCCGCCGTCGGTCAGGAGGAGCTTTCCCGTCAGCTGGGCCAGTCCCTGCACGTCGTCGGTCTCGATGACGTAGTAGCCACCGAGGTGCTCGGCCAGCTCCGCGAACGGGCCCTCGGTGATGGACCCGTCGGGGCGCACCGTGACCGCGTTCTTGGAGAAGCCCAGCTCCTCGCCGCCCAGGATCGTGTAGCCGCGCTCGTCGCACGCGTCCGAGTACGCCTGGTGCTCGGCCATGATGCGGTCGCGGACCTCGGGGGACGCGTTCTCCCAGAACGCCTCATCGCCCCACAGCAGGACCATCCATCGGTCGGTCATGTCGCCCTCTCCCTCATGCGTCCACTGTGCCGGTCGAGGTGATGACGCGCGAGGGTTCCGGAAATCGACAGCTCTTGACAGGCAAGTGTGGGCTTGCCTATACAGGAGGCGTGGCAGCAGACATCTACAAGGCCCTCGCCGATGCCACGCGCCGCGCGATCCTCGACGAGCTCCAGGACCGTGACGGGCAGTCGCTGTTCGAGCTGTGCACCCGGCTGACCATGCGGCACGGGCTCGGGTCCACGCGGCAGGCCGTCTCGCAGCACCTCGACGTGCTGCAGGAGGCCGGGCTCGTCACGGTCCGCCGCGAGGGCCGCTACAAGTTCCACCACCTCGACACCGGGCCCCTGCGCGAGATCACCGCGCGCTGGCCCGCCCCCGACCAAGGAGAGCCCTCATGATCCGCCTCACCGTGACCAGCGTGTTCGTCGACGACCAGAGCAAGGCCCTTGACTTCTACACGAGCGTGCTCGGATTCGTGCCGAAGAACGACATCCCGCTCGGCGGCGACGACCGCTGGCTGACCGTGGTGTCGCCGGCGGCCCCGGACGGGGTTGAGCTGCTCCTCGAGCCCAGCAGCCACCCCGCGGTCGGCCCGTACAAGGCGGCGCTGGTCGAGGACGGGATCCCGGCTGCGTCGTTCGGGGTGGACGACCTCGCCGCCGAGTACGCGCGGCTCACTGCCCTCGGCGTGCGGTTCGTGCAGCCGCCGACGGACATGGGACCGGTGATCGTCGCGACGCTCGACGACACCTGCGGCAACCTGGTCCAGCTGGCGCAGACCACCTGATCGACAGGCCGCCGCCGAGGTGCTTCGGTGGGCCGATGAGGACGGCGGTGGTGACGGGCGGTGGGACGGGAATCGGGCGCGCGGTGGCGCGGCGGCTGGCGGCCGACGGGGACGACGTGGTGATCGTCGGGCGGCGCCGCGAGGTGCTCGAGGAGGCGGCGGCCGGCGCGATGCGCGTCGAGGTGGCCGACCTGCGCGAGCCGGCGGAGGTCCAGGCGCTCGCGGACAGGCTGGGGTCGGTCGACGTGCTGGTGCTCAACGCGGGCGGCTCGCTGGAGCCGGCGGGCGACGACCTGGCGGCGACCGCGCAGCTGTGGACCGAGGAGTTCCGGCTCAACGTGCTCACGACCGTGCTGCTGGGGGAGGCGCTGCTGCCGGCGATGCCGCGGCCGGGCGGGCGGATCATCGCGATGAGCTCGGTGGCCGCGCTGCGGGGGGCCGGCTCGTACGGTGCGGCCAAGGCGGCGATCAACTCCTGGGTGACCGGCACGGCCGCTGCGGTGGCCGCCGACGGGATCGCGGTGAACGCCGTCGCGCCCGGGTTCGTGCCGGACACCGAGTTCTGGGCGGGGCGCCTGGACGATGCCGAGTACCAGCGCCGTCTGGCACGCGTGCCGATGGGCCGGCCGGGGACGGTCGACGAGATCGCGGCGGCGGTCGCCTACCTGGCGTCGCCGGACGGCGGGTGGACGACCGGCCAGGTCCTCGGGGTGCACGGTGGGGCGGTGCTGGCGCGGCTCTGAGACCGATGTATCGCTAGGGGTTGTCAAAGATCTATCGACGATATATCTTTGAGTCATCCGGTCGAGATCGAGAGACCTCCCGGATCCGCGTCAGGGCCGCACCGGCCGGCGGACCACATCCTCAAGGAGACATCCCATGCGACACCCCCACTCCCACCCCGACGGCCGCTTCGCCGGCCCCTCGTTCGACACCATCGACCCGACCGCCTCGCGCGGCCGCAACCGTCGCCGCCGCGGCGACTTCCCCGAGGCCCCCTACGAGGAGGGCTTCGACCCCCGGCGCGGCGGACCCCGCGGCGCCTTCCCGCACGAGCACCACGGCCGCGGCTTCGGCCCTGGCT
>NZ_JBFUHU010000340.1:0-3877 GCF_056402235.1 Cellulomonas sp. P4_B5_2 | reverse complement strand
GTGTGGGACAAGACGGAGAAGACAGGACGGGTGATGGGATGACGGGCGCGCACCGGGCGGCCGCGGGCGACGACGCCCGCTGGTGGGCGACGCTCTCGCCCGACGCCCTCGACGACGAGATCCGGTCGAACGCGCGCACGGAGCGCCGGCTGCTCCTGGTGGTCGCCCTTGTCGCCGCCGCGATCACGGTCGCCGTGCTCCTGCTGCACGAGGGCGTGCTGTGAGCGCGCGCGTGCTGGTGGTCGACGACGAGCCGGACGAGCTCGCCCTCATCGAGCGGCACCTGCGCCGGCTGGGCTACGACGTCGTGGCGACCAAGAGTGCCGAGCAGGCGCTCGCCGACGAGGACAACCTCGGGGTCGACGTCGCGATCGTCGACCTGCGCCTGCCCGGCATGGGGGGCTGGGAGCTGGTCGACGTCCTGCACGCGCGCCGCCCCGGCCTGCCGGTGATCATCACGTCGGTCCTCGACCCCGACGACTACCCGCAGGTGGAGGCGTGGCTGCCCAAGCCGTTCACCGGCGAGGGCGTTCAGGCCGCGCTGGCGCGCGCGCTGGGGACGGGACCGTGACCGGCGCATGAGCGAGATCTGGTCGACCGAGCGCACCGACCTGCTCACGACGAGCTCGCGCTTCCTGCGGCGCCTCGCCCGCCACCTCGGCCCGGACGGCGGCGTGGTCGAGCGCCAGCTGCCGTTCGTCGGGATGTTCTTCGTCGCCGTGCTCACGTTGCTGATCCCGGACGCGCGGGTGACCAGCCCGGTCGAGGTCCTGATCGCGGGGGTGCTCACCGCGGGCCAGCTCGTCGCCGCGCGGGTCCTGCCCTGGAGCCGGTGGCCCGAGGCGGCCCAGGACGTCCTGCCGGTGGTCCAGCTGCTGGCCGTGGCCCTCCTGCGGTCCGGGACCGGCGGGCCGGGCTCGCCGTACACGACGCTGGTGTTCTTCCCGGTGATCACGCTCGCGTCCGAGACGGGCCGTCGGGGGATCGTGCTGGCCACGCTGGGCGTCGCGGGGGTGGTGTTCTCGCCGGTCCTGCTCTCGAGCGTGCCCGTCACCGTGGACACGGTCATCCGGACCCTGTTCGTCACCCTCGTGGCCCTCGTGGTCGCCGTCACGGTGCACGAGATCACCGCTCGGCTCCGGGCCCGCAGCGTCGCACTGCTCTCGCTGCAGATGGACCAGGCGGTGCTGCTGGACCGCGCCCGTGCCAACGCCGTCGAGCTCGCACGCGTGGCCAACCAGCGGCGCGCGGCCCGCGACCAGCTGGTCTCCGTGATCGACTCGGCCACCGAGCAGGCCATCATCGCCACCGACGCCACCGGCATGGTCGAGGTGTTCAACGCCGGCGCGGAGCGTCTGCTCGGGTACGGGCAGGGCGAGGTCGTCGGGCGCATGCGCCTGACCGACTTCCACGACCGCGACGAGCTGGAGGCGCGCCGCGCCCTGCTGTTCTCCGACGACAGCCCGATCGACCACCCGCAGACCCTGGTCGACGCGCTCGTCGCGCCGGCGCTCGCGGGCAGGCCGGAGGTGCGGGACTGGACGTACGTCGCGCGCGACGGGGTCCGGATGACCGTCAGGCTCGCGGTCACCCGACGTGCCGAGGCGGACGGCACGGTGAGCGGCTACGTGGTCGTCGCCACGGACGTCACCTCCGAGCGCGAGGCGGCGCGGCTCCAGGACGAGTTCGTCAGCCTGGTGAGCCACGAGCTGCGCACGCCGCTCACCTCGGTCCTCGGCTATCTCGAGCTGCTCACCGACGGCACCGACCCGCTGTCCGACGAGCAGCGCGAGTACCTCACCGTGATCGAGCGCAACGCCCGGCGCCAGCTGCGCCTCGTGGGCGACCTGCTGCTCAGCGCCCAGGTGGACGCGGGCCGGTTCTCCATCTCGCCGCAGCACATCGACGCCGGTGAGATCGTGTCCGCCGCGGTGGCGGCCGCCGCCCCGGCAGCCGAGGCGGCCGGCATCGCCCTGGTGCCGTCGGTGACCTCGACGGTCCTCGACGCCGACCCGGTCCGGCTCGCGCAGGCGGTGGACAACCTGGTCTCGAACGCGATCAAGTTCACGCCCTCCGGGGGGACCGTCCGCCTCGAGGTCGGTCCGGGCGAGCGGGGCGGCGCGGTCATCGTGGTCGCGGACAGCGGCATCGGCATCCCGCCCGACGAGCTGTCCCAGCTGACCCACCGGTTCTTCCGGGCGTCGACGGCCACCCGCCGGGCGATCCCGGGCGTCGGGCTCGGGCTCTCGATCACCAAGGCCGTGGTCGACGCGCACGGCGGCTCACTGAGCATCGAGAGCACCCTCGGTGAGGGCACCAGCTTCACGATCGCGTTGCCGGCCACGCCGCCGGGCTGACGTACCGGTCCGTAACTTCGGACAACCCGGATGTATCAGGCGGCCCAGGCCGTGTCCCCTTCTGCCCGTGCGCCGAACGACGGCGCGGACAGGAAAGGGCACGATCATGACCATCCTCAGCTCGCTGATCGGTGCGGACTACCGTCCGGCCACCGCAGCAGCCGTGCAGGCGCTCGCCGACTCCGGCGTCCCTGTGCACCTGCCCGGCACCGAGGCGTACGCCGCTCTCACGGGCACCAGCAACCTCCTCAAGGCGATCCGACCCACGGCGGTCGTCGCCGCGCGGGGACCTGACGACGTCAGCCGCACGCTGCGCGCCTCGGCCGCCGCGGGCGTCCGGGTGGCGGTCCAGGGCACCGGCCACGGGGCCACCGAGACCATGCAGGACGCGATCCTCGTCAGCACCGCGGCCCTCGGCGAGGTCACCATCCACGCCGACGAGCGCTGGGCGCGCATCGGCGCGGGCGTGAAGTGGGCGGCCGTCCTCGAGGCGTGCGCGCCGTACGGGCTCGCCGGTCTGGCCGGCTCGTCACCGGACGTCGGCGTGGTCGGCTACCTGACGGGCGGTGGGCTCGGACCTGTGGCCCGCTCCCACGGGCTCGCGTCCGACACGGTGCGCGCGTTCGAGCTCGTCACCGGCGACGGCGTGTTCCGCCGCGTCACCGCGGAGAGCCACCCGGACCTGTTCTGGGGTCTGCGCGGAGGCAAGGGCGCGCTCGGCATCGTCACCGCGGTCGAGATCGACCTCGTCGACCAGGCGGAGCTGTACGCGGGCGCGCTGTGGTTCGGCGCCGCGGACGCGGCTGCGGTGATCCGCACCTGGAGCCAGTGGTGCGAGCTGCTGCCGGAGGAGGGGACCACGTCCGTCGCCGTGATGCGGCTGCCGGACATGCCGATGTTCCCGGAGCCGCTGCGCGGGACCACGTCGGTCTCGGTGCGCTTCGCCTGGACGGGTGACCCCGCGGTGGGCGAGGAGATGATCCGGGCGATCCGCTCGGTCGCCGCGCCGCTCATCGACACCGTGCAGGTCATGCCGTACTCGGCGCTCGGCGACGTGCACAGCGACCCCGTGGACCCGATGCCGCTGCACGAGCAGCACAGCCTGCTGCACTCGTTCGGGATCGACGGCGCCGACCGGCTGCTCGAGCTGGTCGGCCCGGACGCGCAGACCGCCCAGGCGATGGTCGAGGTGCGTCAGCTGGGCGGCAAGGTCCGCGACGACCGCGGCCTGCCCAGCGCGTTCCCGCACCGCGACGCGGCGTACTCGCTCTTCACGATCGGCGTGATGATCCCGGAGATCGCCCAGATGGTCACCGCGGACACCGCGCGCGTGCACGACGGGCTCGCCGCCTGGACGCGTCCGGGCGGCCTGCCCAACTTCACCGACTCGGCGGGCCAGGAGTGGATCGAGCGGGTGTTCACGCCCGACGCGGCGCGCCGGCTGCAGATGCTCTCGCTGGTGTACGACCCCGACGCCGTGCTCCTCGGGGCGCGCGGCCTGCGGCCCTGACCTCGACGGG
>NZ_JBFUHU010000339.1:0-3883 GCF_056402235.1 Cellulomonas sp. P4_B5_2 | reverse complement strand
ACCTCACGCAGTACGCGATGGCGGCGGACCGGGAGCTGGCCGGCCTGGCGCGGCTGTCGACCCCGTGGCAGCCGGCCGTGCTGTCGCTGATCCAGCTGGCCWGCGCGGGCGCAGCGGCCCGCACCAGGCCCGTCGGCGTCTGCGGCGAGGCGGCGGCGGACCCGGTGCTCGCACCGGTGCTCGTCGGGCTCGGCGTCGCGTCGCTGTCGATGACGCCCCGGGCCCTGCCGGACGTGGGCGCGGTGCTGGCGGCCGTGACGCTCGAGCGGTGCCGCGAGCTGGCCGGCCTCGCCCTCGCGCAGCGCACGGCCGACGAGGCGCGGTCGGCGGTGCGTGCGTCGCTGGACGTGCTCGAGGAGCTGGGTCTCTAGGCGGTCTGCAGGAGGAACTGCTCGAGCGCGTCGATCGAGGCGACCGCGTCGGCACCGTCGTCGTCGGTGGCCAGCACCACCTCGTCGCCCACCCCGACGCCCAGCGTCATGATCGCGAGGATCGAGGCGGTCGCCACAGGGTCGCCGCCGGCCCGCGCGATCGTGACCCGTGCGGGCTGGCTGGCGGCGGCCGCGACGAACTGCGCGGCGGGGCGGGCGTGCAGCCCTCCGGGAAGAGCGACGACGACGGAACGCTGCATGGCCTGCCTCCAAAGACGGGTCGACGATGACCTGGCGACTCTACTGGTCTAGACCATGTACGCGCGACTTGCTGTGGGAGACTCGTGCCGCTGCGGGCCTGTGCCCGCGCGGGAGGGCTGTCTGAGCGGCCGAAAGAGACGGTCTTGAAAACCGTTGGAGCGGGACAACCCCGTTCTCGTGGGTTCGAATCCCACGCCCTCCGCGGTACCGACCGACAGGCGTGCGGCTCGTCGCCCACCTAGGCTCGGCGCGTGCCCCGACGCCACGTCCAGCTGCATGCCCGCCCGCCGCAGGAGGCCCAGGGGGAGGCCGTCGACGTCCTCGTCCGGCGCGGCCTGGACGACCTGCGCCGGGAGCTCGACGTGCCGCCCGAGTTCCCCCCGGACGTGCTCGCCGAGGCGGCCGCGGTCATCGCACGGGGACCCGACGGCGAGCGGTCCGACGCCACGGACATCGCGTTCGTCACCATCGACCCCGAGGGCTCGAAGGACCTGGACCAGGCGCTGCACATCGAGCGCCAGGGGCACGGCTTCCGCGTCCGGTACGCGATCGCCGACGTGGGCGCATGGGTCCGTCCCGGCGGCCGGATCGACGGCGAGGTGCGCGAGCGGGTCGAGACCCTCTACGCACCGGACGGCCGGACCCCGCTGCACCCGCCGGAGCTGTCCGAGGGCGTCGCGAGCCTGCTGCCGGACCAGGTGACCCCGGCCCTCGTGTGGACGATCGACCTCGACGCCGAGGGTGCCCCGGTCGAGGTCAACGTCGTGCGGGCCTCGGTCCGCAGCCGCGCCCAGCTGACCTACGTGGGTGCGCAGGCGGCGCTCGACGACGGGTCCGCCGACGAGACGCTCCGGCTCCTTCGCGAGGTCGGCACGCTCCGGGAGGCGGCCGAGCGCGCCCGCGGGGGCATCACGCTCCCCACGCCGGAGCAGGTGGTCGAGCAGGACGCCGACGGGATCTGGACCCTCGGCAGCCGTGCCACGCTGCCGGTCGAGGAGTGGAACGCCCAGATCTCCCTGCTCACGGGCATGTGCGCGGCGCAGCTCATGCTGGACGGCCGGATCGGCATCGTCCGCACGCTTCCGGAGGCGGACCCGCGCGACGTCGACCGGCTGCGACTGTCCGCGCACGCCCTGGGCGTGCCGTGGCCGGCGGGGGCGACCCCCGGCGACGTCATCCGCGAGCTCGACGCGGCGAACCCGACGCATGCGGCGCTGCTCACCGACGCGACCTCGCTGCTCCGCGGAGCGGCCTATGTGGCGTTCGACGGCGAGGTGCCGCCGTTCACGATGCACGCCGCGATCGCCGCGCCCTACGCCCACACCACCGCGCCGCTGCGCCGGCTCGTCGACCGGTTCGTGGGCGAGACGTGCCTCGCGCTGTGCGCCGGTGAGCCCGTCCCCACGTGGGTGCGCGACGCGCTCCCCGAGCTCCCCGGGCTGATGGCCGGCGGGGACAAGCACGCCGCCGAGTTCGAGCGTGGCTGCCTGGACCTGGTCGAGGCGGCACTGCTCACCGGGCGGGTCGGTGAGGTGTTCGAGGGCGCGATCGTCGACGTCCGGGAGGACCGCGACCTCGGCGTGGTCCAGCTCCGCGACCCCGCGGTCCGCGGCCGGATCGAGGGCGTCGGCCTGCCCCTGGGGGAGGACGTGCGCGTCCGCGTGACTCAGGCCTCCGTGCACGAGCGCAAGGTCGTGTTCGAGCTGGCGGAGCCTCAGGCCGACTCCGCCTCGTCCTCCGCCGAGCCGAACCTCGACCGCAGGTAGCCCGCGTAGCCGCCCGGCGTCCGGCCGACCAGGCGTCCCGAGGTGAGCACGTCGCAGTCCTCCGTCGCGACGATGCGCGCGCCCACCGCCGTGAGCGCCTCGACCAGGTCGACGTCCTCGTGCTCGGGCCGGTCGGGGAAGCCGCCCGCGCGCACGTAGGCGTCCGCGCGTACGCCGAGGTTCGCGCCGTGCACGTGCCCGTTCGGTCGGCCGGGCACGCGGGTGGTCCGCCACGCGGCCAGCTGGGCGGGGGAGAGGTCGGTGGGATCCGGGCGCACGGTACCGACGACCACGTCCGCGCCGGCGTCCGCGAGCCGCAGGTGCTCGAGGATCCAGCCCTCGGGCACCACGGAGTCGGCGTCGGTGCCGGCCACCCAGGTCCGCGCGGGGTCCGCGGTGGAGCGTGCCAGGGCGTCGCGCACCCCCGCCGCACGGGCGGCTCCGGCGCGGCCCTCGTCGAGGTCCACGAGCCGGACGTCGAGGTGCCCGAGCGCGACCGACCGGGTGCCGTCGGTGCACCGGTCGAGCACGAGCACCAGGTCGACCGTGAGGTCCGGCCGCACCGCCCGGGCCGCCTGCCTCGCCGACTGCAGCGAGCCGAGGCACCGCCCCACCAGCTGCTCCTCGTCGCGGGCGGGCACCACGACCACCACGTGCTCGATGCGCGGCCTCACGCCAGCCCCGTCCGCTCGGCCACCGACCGCGGGTCGTCGGCGTAGACGTCGAGGAGCAGGTCGGCCTCCCGGTGCTCGGCCAGGAGCGTGAGGTCGGTGGTGCGACGCAGCAGGCGGTGCACGTCGTCGCCACCGAGCGGGTACGCCTCGACCGGGTGCCGCCAGTGGCAGGCGAGCAGGGTCCCGCCGGGGGCCAGCTGCGCGCGGAGCTCGCGCAGCACACGCGCGAGGGTGGGCCGGTCCAGGTAGTAGCCCACCTCGGACAGGACGACGAGGTCGAACGGGCCGGTCGGCACACGGGACGCGACGTCCGCGACCTCCACCCGCGCGCCCGGCACGCGCTCGCGGGCACGCTCGACCGCGGCGGCCGACACGTCGATGGCCAGCAGGTCGTCGGCATGCTCGGCGAGCTGCGCGGTGAGGACGCCGATCCCGCAGCCCACCTCCAGCACCCGGCCGTACCGCGCGTCCGGCAGGGCCGCGAGCGTCAGCGCGCGCTTGCGCTTCTCGTACCAGCGGTCGGTGTAGCCCCACGGGTCGTCGTGCCGGTCGTAGGTGGCGTCGAAGAACTCGCCGGTCAGCGACGGCAGGGTGGGCTCCTGCGTGACGACGACCTCGACGTCCCGGTCGAACGTCCGCAGGAACGCGGGGTGCAGCGTCGGGGCGTCGCGCGGGTCCGGCGACAGCGCGGCGACCTGAGTCGCGTGCGCCGCCACGGCCCGGTGCTTGCGCACCACCGACCGGTCCGAGAGGTCGACCACCCGGAGCCGGTCCCACGGGACGCGGGGGTCGTCGGGCGTCGCCCAGTGCC
>NZ_JBFUHU010000338.1:0-6148 GCF_056402235.1 Cellulomonas sp. P4_B5_2 | reverse complement strand
ACGTCGCGCAGCGGCGTGACGACGGGCGGGCCGCCCATCAGCTGACGTCGCGCGGAGACGATCCGGGCGTTGAACTCCTCCAGCGCCCCGCGCACGTCGGCCTCGTCGTGCAGGCGGTCCAGCCGCTCCTGCAGTCCCGCGTCGTCCTTGCGCAGCTGGATCGCCTCGGGCAGGACACCGGAGATCTGCTCGCGCTCGATGAGCGCCTTGAGCCACCAGTCGGGGTCGTGCTGGGTGCCGATGCCGGGGATCGGCTTGCCCGCCAGGGGCAGGTCGTCGAACTCCCCGCGCGCGATGGCCTGGTCGATCACGACATCCACCCACAGGTGCCGGTTCTCCATCCGGCCGGGCGGCTGTCCGGGCTCGACCTCGTCGGGCGCCCGATCCCTGTCGACGCGGTACCGGGCCGCGTCACGCACGGGGTCGTGCTCAGGCATCGTCACCTCCGGGGGCTCGTCGGCTCCACGCTACGACGACCGAGGCGGAGTCGTCAGCGGGGCAGCCGCAGCTCCGCGCGCAGACCGCCGAGAGCGGCGTCGCCCAGCACCACGTCGCCGCCCTGCTCCCGCGCGATCTCCCGGGCGATCGCCAGCCCGAGCCCGCTCCCACCGGCATCCCGCTCCCGCGCCTCGTCGAGCCGCACGAACCGCTCGAACACCCGCTCGCGGTCGCCCGGCGCCACCCCTGCGCCGTCGTCGTCGACCCGCACGCTGCCGTCGGCCACCACCACCTCGACCCGGTCGACCGCGTGCCGGAGGGCGTTGTCGACCAGGTTCCGCAGCACCCGCCCGACGGCGGCCGCGTCGCCGCGCGCCTGCCCGGACCCGGTGACCGTGACCGCCACCGACCCGCCCGGTCGCACCACGTCGCGGGCGACGGCACCGAGGTCGCGCTCGTCGTGCACCAGCGGCGACGAGCCCACGCGCGCGAGCAGGAGCAGGTCGTCGACGAGCGCCTGCATCCGGAGCACCTCGACCTCGAGGTCCCTGGCCAGCTCGTCGGTCCCGTAGGAGCCGGGGTGCGCCCGGGCGACCTCGATGGTGGTGCGCAGGGAAGCGAGCGGGGAGCGCAGCTCGTGGGCGGCGTCGGCGACGAACGCCCGCTGCCGGGCGGCCCCGGCCTCGAGGCGGTCGAGCATCGAGTTGAGCGTGCGGGCCAGCGCGCCCAGCTCGTCGTCGCGCGCGGGCACAGGGAGCGAGCCGGGACCGCCCGACGAGGCCACCAAAGCAGCCCCGCGCCGGAGCTCCTCCACCRGCCGCAACGCCCGCCCGAGGATGAGCCAGACGCCGACCCCCAGCGCGAGCGTGAGCAGCGGCACGACGACCACGAGCGCGAGCCGCAGCGCGTCCAGCACGCCCTGCACCTCGGTCAGCGGCACGGTGGCGACGACGGTGACGGGCTCGCCGCGGTACGTCGTCGGGCTCACCGCGACCCGAGCGACGTCGTACGCGGTCTGCTGCGTGCTCGTGGCATCCAGGCCCGCCAGGACGTCCACGGGCAGCACCGGCAGCGTCCGGCTCGCGTTCGGCGAGGTGGCGAGCACGGCACCGTCGGCGTCGATCAGCTGCACGATCTCGCCGGGCTCCTCCACGGGCAGGGTCTCGGGGAGCCGGTCGTCGGCGGCGAGCGCCGCCACCGTGGCCGCGCGGTTCTGCACCACCTGGTCGAGGGCGTCGACGCGCGTGCTGCGCAGCACGGTGGTGAGCGCGATCGCCCCGACGACGAGAGCCACGCAGACCGCCCCGGAGGCGAGCAGGGTCAGCCGGAGGCGCAGCGAGGCGCCGCGACGCACACCGTCCGCCACGGTCAGCCCGCCACGCGGTACCCGGCGCCGCGGACCGTCTCGACCACGTCCCGACCCAGCTTCCGGCGCAGGTACCCGACGTAGACCTCGACGACGTTCACGTCCTCGCCGGTGCCGTCCCAGACGTGGTCACGCAGCTCGACCTTGCCCACCACCCGGTCGGCGTGGTGCATGAGGTACTCGAGCAGCGCGATCTCGCGGGTGGTCAGCGGGACGGTCTCGCCGCCGCGGGTCACGCGCCGCGTCGCCGGGTCCAGGGCGAGGTCGCCGACCGTGAGCACGGGCGGTCGCACGGTCCCCTGCCGGCGCAGCAGGGCGCGCAGCCGGGCCACCAGGACGACGAACGCGAACGGTTTGGTCAGATAGTCGTCGGCCCCTACGTCCAGGCCGTCGGCCACGTCGTACTCGCCGTCCTTGGCGCTGAGCATGAGGACCGGGGTCCACACGTCGCGCGCCCGCAGCTCGGTGACCACGTCGTACCCGTTGCGCCGCGGGAGCATCACGTCGAGCACGATCGCGTCGTACCCGTCCTCGGAGGCCAGCTCGAGCCCGCGCTCCCCGTCGTAGGCGACGTCGACGGCGAAGCCCTCGGCGGTCAGGCCCCGGTGCAGGGCGCGCACGAGCCCGCGCTCGTCGTCGACCACGAGAACCCGCATGTCCTGAGCATCGCACTCGCAGCCGACGCGGGTGCCCACGCACTCTCAGCATGCCCTCAGCAGGCACGATGCACAGTGGAGCCATGAACGAGTCCCGTCGCACCGATGCTGTTCCCACCCGCCGCGCCCTGTCATCCCGAGCCCCCTGGGCCGTGCCCGTCGTCGCCGCCGTCGCGGTCGGTATGGCGTTCGTCGCGCCGCCGCTGTTCGCGTCCGCCGGCGATGACGGCCTGCCGACGATCACCCCCGAGGAGCTGGCCGCGCAGGTGGCGAGCGCCGAGCCGTCGCCGCTGTCCGGCACGGTCGTGTACACCGCGCGGCTGGGGCTGCCGGAGATCCCGTTCGGCGCGGTCGCCGGCGCCGACCCGATCAACCTGCTCGGCGGCAGCTCGACCATGCGGGTGTGGTCGGACGGCGACCAGCGGTCCCGCGTGGCGCTGCTCGGTCCCACGTCGGAGTACTCCGTGGTGCAGGACGGGCCGGAGGCGTGGACGTACTCGAGCACCGACGACGCGGTCGTGCACTACAGCCTGAGCGCGGCGGACGAGGCACGGTTCGAGGCGCTCCAGGAGCAGGCCGAGGCCGGGGAGCTGCCCGTGCAGAGCGACCTGCCGACGCCCGAGGAGGCCGGTCGCCAGGCGGTCGGGCTGGCACGGATGTCCTCGACGGTGACGCTGGACTCGCAGACCGAGGTCGCGGGACGCGCCGCCTACCAGCTGGTCGTGACGCCGACGAGCGACACGACCCTGGTGGGGAGGATCGTGGTGGCCGTGGACGCCGAGACCTCGACCCCGCTGCGGGTGCAGGTGTGGAGCAAGAGCGACACCGAGACGCCCGCGCTCGAGATCGGGTTCACCGACGTGTCGTTCGCGACGCCCGCCGACTCGGTCCTCGCGTTCTCGGCTCCGGCCGGGTCGTCGACCCGCGACGTCGTCGTGCCGCTGCCCGAACCGCCGGCGGAGGCGGCCACGGCCCGCGAGGACAAGGAGCTGCCCGAGGGTGTGACCATCACCGGCACCGGCTGGGACACCGTCGTGCAGGCCTCGGGCCTCGACGTCGCCGCCCTGGTGGCCGGTGACCCCGCGGCTGCCGCCAACCTGCCCGGCGTCGACAAGACGTTCGGCTCGAAGGGTGCCGCGGACCTGTACGCCGAGTTCGTGCCCGAGGAGGGCTCAGGCTCCCCGATGGGCCACCTCGACACGACCGCGCTGTACGACACCCTGACGAAGCCGGTGCCCGAGGGTCGGCTCCTGTCCTCCGCGCTGCTGTCCGTGCTGATCACCGACGACGGCCGCGTGCTGGCCGGCGCGGTGCCCGGCGCGACGCTCCAGGCCCTGGCGGCCCAGTGACCGACCCGGGGGGGCGGCGCGGGCCGCGTCCGAGGACGCCGACCTGGCCATCCGGACCGACGGGCTGACCAAGCGGTTCCGCTCCGGGCAGGTGGCCGTCGACGGCATCGACCTGCGCGTCCCCCGCGGCGCGGTGTACGGGTTCATCGGACCCAACGGCTCGGGCAAGACGACGACGATCCGGATGCTCCTGGGCCTGGTGCGGCCGACCAGCGGGCGCGCGCACCTGCTCGGCGGCGCGATGCCCGAGGCGGGCGCGGACGTGCTGCCGCGGGTGGGCGCGCTCGTCGAGGGACCGGCGTTCCACCCCTACCTGACCGGCCGGGCGAACCTCGGGCGGCTCGACGCCAGCGACGCGACGGCCGACCCGCGCACGGCCCGGCAGCGTGCCGACGAGGCGCTGGAGCGCGTCGGGCTCGCCGCCGCGGCAGCCAAGCCCTACCGGCAGTACTCGCTCGGCATGAAGCAGCGCCTGGGCCTGGCCGCGGCACTGCTGCGACCGCGCGAGCTGCTGGTGCTCGACGAGCCGACCAACGGCCTCGACCCGCAGGGCACCCGCGAGGTGCGGAACCTGGTGCGCGAGCTCGCCGACCACGGCACCACCGTGCTGGTCTCGTCGCACCTGCTGGCCGAGATCGAGCAGGTGTGCTCGCACATCGGGATCATGAGCGGCGGGCACCTGCTCCTGCAGGGCGACCGCGCCGAGCTCACCGGGCGCGGCCTGCCACGCCTGTCCCTGCAGACGTCGGCCGACCACGTCGGCGCCGCCGCGGAGGTGCTCACCGGGCTGGGTCTCACGGACGTCCAGACGACCGGCCAGACCGTGTCCGCGCTGCTCGGGGCGGTGCCGCCCGAGAAGGTGTCCGCCGCGCTTGTCCACGCGGGCGTCGACCTGCTGGGTCTCGAGGTCCGCCGACCGAACCTCGAGCAGATCTTCGTCGAGCTGACCGGGGAGGGCTTCGATGTCGCTCGTTGAGGTCGCACCCCGTCGGGGCTCCCTGCTACGGCTCGTCCGCAGCGAGCTGCGCCTCGTGCTCGGCCGGCGGCGGAACATCGTCCTGCTGGTCGGGCTCTCGCTGGTGCCCCTCCTGCTGGGCACCGTCCTGTTCCTCACCCAGGACACCGCGCTGGACGGCCAGGGTCCGGGCTTCGTCGGGCGGGTGACCGGCAACGGCCTGTTCCTCGTCATCGCGTCGTTGTTCGTGTGCCTGCCGTTCCTGCTGCCGCTGACCATCGGGATCGCGTCCGGCGACGCCATCGCCGGCGAGGCCTCGGCCGGCACCCTGCGCTACCTCCTCACCGTGCCGGTGGCGCGCGGACGGCTGCTCGCGGTCAAGGCCGTCGGCGCCCTCGCGTTCGCGGCCTCGGCGGTGACGGCCATCGCGGTGGTCGGCGTGGTGGCCGGGGCGGCCTACTTCGGGCTGCGCGGCATCACGCTGCTGTCCGGGACCACGGTTCCGCTCGGCGACGGCATCCTGCGCGTGGCCGCGGTCGTGGTCTACGTCGGGCTGTCCATGACCGGGCTGGTGGCGGTCGGGCTGTTCTTCTCGACGCTCACCGAGGTACCGGTCGGCGCGATGGCGGCCACCGTGGTCACCGCGATCGTCTGCGGTGTCCTCGACCAGCTCCCGCAGCTCGCGACGATCGCGCCCGCCCTGCTCACGCACCACTGGCTCGACTTCGCGGAGTTCCTGCGGCTGGAGCCCGACTGGGGAGTGCTGGGTCAGGGGCTCGCTCTGCAGGCCGCGTGGGTCGCGATCTTCGGGGCGCTGGCGTGGAGCCGGTTCACCACCGCGGACGTGTCGAGCTGACGTAGTGTCCCGCCATGGGGCGACGGGGCGACGTGCAAGAGGTCGAGCTGCACGACTCGGCCGTGCCGGACGACGAGCTGCCGACCGACCTCCGCGGATCACGCCGGCGGGTGTGGCTGGTGGGCGTCGTCGCGGTGGTCGCCCTGGCGCTGGGCGTGACGCAGTGGGTCATGACCGCCCGCGAGAACGCCGCAGTCGCGCGGCTGGCGCAGGTACCGGGAGTGCTCGGGCCGGTGGACGGGACGCTGCAGGTGGTCCAGGCACTGACCCCCGAGCGCACCGCCACGCTGACCGGAGAGGCGTACGGTGCCCTCCTCCGTGCCGAGGACGGCGCACAGAGCTACCAGTGGTTCGAGCCGGCCGACGAGGGGCCGGGGTGGACGACGCCGCTGCTCGACGCGCCGGCCGGACTCGAGGACCCGTCGCAGGCGTACTTCGGCAGCACCTGCGCGACGGATGAGGCGTCGGGCACCGGGGCCGGCGACGCCGACCACGTGGTGTGCCTGGTCACGGACAGCGCCTACGTCA
>NZ_JBFUHU010000337.1:0-3912 GCF_056402235.1 Cellulomonas sp. P4_B5_2 | reverse complement strand
ACCTGGTCGTCGGACCCCGCACCGGCTACGCCGACCACGAGGGCCGCGCCCGCGCCGAGGTGCAGCCCGCGCGCCTGTCCACCGCGGCGGGCGCCTGGTACGAGGAGTTCAGCAACCTCGCCGAGCCGGTGCCGGTCACCGGGGCGCTCGCGGGTGAGGCGACCGCGTGGGCCGAGTGCCTGGTCGCCGACGGCGCCGACGTGCTCGCCACCTACGAGCACCCGCACCTGGGCGCCTGGGCGGCGGCCACGACGCGGTCCCACGGCGCCGGTCGGATCACGGTCGTCGGCACCGTGCCCGGCCTGGAGCTCGCCCGGTCGCTGGCCGACTGGCTGGTGCCCGCCCCGCTCGCCGGCTGGGAGGACCTGCCCCCGAGCGTCACCGTCCACAGCTCCACCCGACCGGACGGCACCCGCGTCCACGTCGTGCACAACTGGTCCTGGGAGGCCGCCACCGTGACTGCTCCGACCGATCTCGACGTCCTCGTCGCCCCCCGGGGTGCCGCACCCGCCGACCCGCCGCCGTCGGACGCCGCCGGGCCGTCGGTCGCGCAGGGGTCCACGCTGAGCCTCGGCTCGTGGGACGTGCTCGTGGCGGTGGCCCGATGAGCCGCTGGACGGGCCCGTGGCCCACGGACGGCATCGCGTTCGGCGCCGACTACAACCCGGAGCAGTGGCCGCAGGAGGTGTGGGCCGACGACGTCGCGCTCATGCGGGAGGCCGGCGTCACGCTGGTGAGCCTCGGCATCTTCTCCTGGGGGCAGCTGGAGCCGGCGGAGGGCCAGTTCGACTTCGGCTGGCTGGACCGCATCCTCGACCTGCTGCACGAGGCCGGGATCCGCGTGGACCTGGCCACGCCGAGCGCCGCGCCCCCGGTCTGGCTGCACCTCGCGCACCCCGAGATGCTGCCGGTCGACGCCGACGGCCTGCGGTACACCCACGGCAGCCGCGAGTCGTGGTGCGTCTCCTCGCCCGTGATCCGGGAGCACGCCACCCGGATCGCCCGCGTGCTCGCCGAGCGCTACGGGCACCACCCCGCGGTGGCCATGTGGCACATCTCCAACGAGCTGGCCTGCCACAACGGCCGCTGCTACTGCGACGTGTCCGCCGCGGCGTTCCGCGACTGGCTGGGCAAGGAGTACGCCGACGTCGACGCGCTCAACCTCGCCTGGGGCACCGCGTTCTGGGGCCAGCGGTACGCGAGCCTCGACCAGGTGCTGCCGCCGCGCCGCACGACCACCATCCCCAACCCGGGCCAGCGGCTGGACTTCGAGCGGTTCTCCTCCGACGCCTTCGTCGCGCACCTCGACGCCGAGGCCGCCGTGCTGCGCGAGGTCACGCCGCACCTGCCGGTGACCACCAACTACATGGTCATGGGCGACTTTCACCAGATCGACTACACGCAGGCCACGCCGCTGATCGACATCGTGTCCAACGACCACTACCTGGGTGCCGAGGACCCGCGCGGCTGGGCGGAGCTGGCGTTCAGCGCCGACCGCGCGCGCGGGCTGGCGGGCGGCGACCCGTGGGTGCTCATGGAGCACTCGACGAGCGCGGTGAACTGGCAGCCCCGCAACCTGGCCAAGGAGCCGGGCCAGCTGCTGCGCAACTCCCTGCAGCACGTGGCCCGCGGCGCCGACGGCGTCCTGTTCTTCCAGTGGCGCCAGTCCCGTGCGGGTGCCGAGAAGTACCACTCGGGGATGGTGCCGCACGCCGGCGCCGACTCGGAGCTGTTCCGCGAGGTGGCCCACCTGGGCGCCACGCTCGGGCGGCTGGCCGAGGTGCGGGGCAGCGTCGTCGAGAAGGCCCGCGTCGCCCTGCTCTGGGACACCCAGGCCTGGTGGGCCAGCGAGCTCGAGGCGCACCCGACCGTCGACCTGCGGTACCTCGACCTGCCCCGGGCGCTGCACGGAGCGCTGCTCGACGCCGGGGTCGCGGTCGACGTGGTCCCCGCGACGTCGGACCTCGACGGCTACGACGTGGTCCTGGTCCCGACGCTCTATCTCGCGCCGGCGGACCTGTCCGACCGGCTGTCGGCGGTGGTCGAGCGCGGCGGCCAGGTGCTCGTCTCCTACTTCTCCGGCATCGTCGACGAGCACGACCGCGTCCTGCTCGGCGGCTACCCGGGCGCGTTCCGGGACCTGCTCGGCGTCCGGGTCGAGGAGTTCGCTCCGCTGCGCGAGGGCGGGTCCGTGCGGCTCAGCGACGGCTCGTCCGGCGAGGTGTGGACCGAGCGGTTCACGGCCGACGACGCCGAGGTGCTGGCCACCTATACCGACGGCCCGTCCGCTGGCGGTCCCGCCCTGACCCGGCGGACCGTCGACGGCGGGGGAGCGGCCTGGTACCTGTCGACGCGGCTCGACGTGCCGTCGACCGCGGCGCTCGTGGCGCGGGTGCTGGACGCTGCCGGTGTCACGCCGCTGGCCGAGGCGCCGGGCGGGCTCGAGCTCGTCCGCCGTGTCGGGGCGTCGGGCAGCTGGCTGTTCGCGATCAACCACACCGACGAGGACCTGCCCCTGCACGCCGCGGGGCGGGACCTCGTCGGCGACGTCGAGCACGCCGTGGGCGACCGCGTGGCCGCGCGCGGGGTGGTCGTCCTGCGCGAGCGCCCCTGAGCTCGCCAGGAGCTGCCTCTCGCGTCACTCCGTCACCACGCGTCACGACTGCGCCTGGATCGGACGTGCCGCGCGGGCTTGACCGTGCACCCGTCAGCTGCGAAGCGTGACCGGAATGCAACCTGACAATCGCGACAACTGACGGAATGTGAGCGCTAACATCAGGCGAACCACCTACTGGACCTCGGTCCGGCAGGACTCGTGCCCCGGTGCCCCGGGTGCGCGACGTGGGCCGACCGGCGTGGGTCGGGTCCGCGAGCGAGTGCGTTTCTCGAGGAGGAGAAGCAGATGGTCAGCAAGATGTTCAGGACACGATCGATCGCCGCAGGCATCGCGGTGCTCGCACTCGGGCTCGCAGCATGCAGCGGCAGCGGAGACTCCGGCGACGGGGAGACCGCAGGCGGCGACGGCGGCGGCGACGGCGCGATCTCCGTCGGCTTCAGCCAGGTCGGTGCCGAGAGCGGCTGGCGTGCCGCCAACACCAAGTCGATCCAGGACGCACTCACGGAGGACGCAGGCTTCAAGCTCAGCTTCTCCGACGCCCAGCAGAAGCAGGAGAACCAGATCCAGGCGATCCGGTCCTACATCGCGCAGGGCGTCGACTACATCGCGTTCTCCCCGGTGGTCGAGTCCGGCTGGGACAGCGTGCTCGAAGAGGCAAAGGACGCCGGCATCCCGGTCATCCTCACCGACCGCGCGGTCGACTCCGAGGACACGTCGCTCTACGTGACGTTCATCGGCTCCGACTTCGTCGAGGAGGGCAAGCGCATCGGTGACTGGGTGTCCGAGAACCTCGGCACCGAGCCCATCAACGTCGTCGAGCTGCAGGGCACCACGGGCTCCGCGCCCGCGATCGACCGCAAGACCGGGTTCGAGGACGCCATCGCCGGCAACGACAACATCTCGGTGATCGCCTCGGAGACCGGCAACTTCACGCGCGCCGAGGGCAAGACGGTCATGGAGGGCTTCCTGCRGGCCTACCCCGACATCGACGTCGTGTACGCGCACAACGACGACATGGGCCTCGGCGCCATCGAGGCGATCAAGGCGGCCGGCAAGGTGCCCGGTCAGGACATCAAGGTCGTCACCATCGACGGCGTCAAGGACGGCATGACCGCCCTCGCCGCCGGCGAGATCAGCTACATCGTCGAGTGCAACCCGCTGCTCGGCCCGGACCTCGCCGACATCATCAAGACCCTCGACGAGGGCGGCACCGTCGAGCCGCGCATCGTCACCAAGGACGAGGCGTTCGACCAGGCAGGTGCCCAGGCAGTACTGGCCGACCGGCAGTACTGACC
>NZ_JBFUHU010000336.1:0-5465 GCF_056402235.1 Cellulomonas sp. P4_B5_2 | reverse complement strand
GCTTGGTGTCGTCGCGGAAGTCCCACGTGTACTGGGTCGGGGTGGCGACGACGTCAATGCCGTAGCCGAACAGGTCCGTGCGGAAGGTCTGCTCGGCGGGGTCGGTCAGGACGATCGTCTCCTTGTTGACCAGCACCCAGCCGCGGTCGGGCTGCATCTGGATGATCTGCGGGGCGATGGGGAGACGGCGGAAGTCCTCTGCGGTGAGGGTGGGGAGGAGGTCGCCCGGGCAGGCCCAGCCGGCGATCATGCGCCAGGGTTGCCACGGGTCGACGGGGGTGGCGCGGTCGCGGCGCCAGAGGGGCTGGACCGGTGGGTCGCCGTCGCAGTTGGGGACGACGGAGCCGTCCTCCGGGGCGCACGCGCCGCCGATGTCGGACTCGAGGGTGCCGGAGGTGACGTTGCAGAGGGCGGCGCGGCGGAGCTGGAAGAGCTCGATCCGGGGAGACACGGCTGCACGGGTGTAGGCGCGAAGCTCTTGTTCGCCTCGGAAGGCGGTTAGGTTCATCGAGTCGCCGGCGGCGTGCCCACCGAGACTGTCTGCCGATGCGCCGCTAGCCGCAACAATCACAAGCAGCACAGCAATGGCACTCGAGACGGTCCGCCGAGAGGTCACCGAGCAGCCACCTCGACGGGAGTTGCTTCTCGGACGCGCCAGGTCGAGTTCTCCCAGACGAGAGCCATGTCGACGAGGTAGGTCGATGGTCCGGGGAACGACTCGACAACGGAGCCCGTCGAGTCGAGCGTTGCTGAGGACGCTTGGACTAGTTCCACCTTGGCGGAGTAGAAGGAACCCGGATCGACTTCGGCTGCTGAGCCGGACGTGATCGTCGTCGCGCCGCCCTCGTCGTGATGCTGTGCGGCGATCTTGGCCTCGACGCCGGCCACTACGCTCGCGCAGAAGATGCACTCTGGATGAGTCAGGGAACTCCACTCGCGTAGATCGCCGGTGGCGTTCACGTAGGGGAACAGCAGCAGGAAGTACTCCGCCACCGCCACCGCGCCATCCACGCTCGGCGGCTCGTCCAGCGCCGCCGGCCGTTCGGGCTTCACGGTCACGTCCACCACGGGGGTCTCGGTCGGGGTGGGAGAAGGCGTCGGCGTGGGCGACTCCACCGGGGGCGCCGTGGAGGACTCGGTTGCGGTCGGAGCGCCCTCGGTACACCCGGCCAGGAGCAGCAACGCAGTCACAGGCGCAACGAGCAGGGCACGTGCGCGTCGACCGCTCCACCTGGGCATGCGGGCGAACGTACCGAAAACGGACACTCCCCGTCACGGCCGCCCACCCAGTTGTGGACAACCCTGTGACGACGACGTCGCAGGCGCGCTGGCTCGGCGACCCCGATCGCACCAGCCCGGAACCAGTGCCATACCAGCCGGGCACCGTGCTGTGAGCCGCCCGCAGCCCGCCGCGGACGACCGCTGTCCACCGACCACGGTGAAGGCGCCCTTCGTCTTCCTCAGGTGCGTGCCATTGCGCCATGCGCACCCTGGCACCTCTCCCACCGTCTCTTCTCTCGCTCGCCTTCGCGCGCCCGGCCCCTCGGCAAGCCCCGGCGTCCCGGGCGCGCTGGCATTGCACGGCGTGCGAGGGCTGCCGCTGGACATCGTCCCGGAGGTCGCGTTGCCTTCGGTGCACCCGCGACGGACGCGTGACGGCATCCGCGTGCGGCAGTTCGGCTCGATCGAGATCGAGCGATTCGGCAGCCGATCAATCGCGGCGCTGGTGCCGGCCTTGGTGCACGCGGTGCCTGAGCTGCCGCGCGACCACGCGATCGCCGTCCTGGACGACGTGCTGTACCGGGGTCTGCTGCCACGCCATGCGCTCGACGCGGTGCGGTCGCGGGTTCGCGGACGCCGCGGCTCAGCCCAGTGCGACTCGTGGTGGGACCTGGTCGATCCTCGAGCAGAGTCGCCGCTCGAGTCGTTCGCGCGGCTGCAGTGCACGGATGCCGGTCTCCCACCCGACGAGCTGCAGGTCGCGATCCGGGCGTCGAACGGTCAACTGCTGGGGCGTGGGGATCTGGGCTGGCGACTGGGGGCTGGTCGATGGCTCGTCGCCGAGATCGACGGGCGAGAGTTTCACGAGACGCCTGAGGCGGTCCTGCACGACCGACGACGCCAGAACGCGCTGCTGGCGACAGGGAACGTCGACCTGCTGCGGTTCACGTCTGCCGACATCGCCGCTCGGACCGTCATCCCCGTGGCGATCCGAAGTGCGCTGACCAAGGCGGGCAAGCCATGAGTGACGCCAAGCAGCGACTTGACCGAACTCATGGCTCGTTCGCCGCCTCACGGACCGTGGCATCAAGCCTTCAGTGACGGATAGAGGGTCGATCGCGTGACTCAGGGCTTGGTCGCAACGAGTGCGAGACGCAACCGCCCACGGCAACCCGGCCCAACAACTCGGCGGACGGCGCCCAGGTCGGGGTGGTAGGACGGTGCGCATGACTTCGACGCCCTTTCATGACCTCGATCAGTACGTCGGCATCCCTCGGCTGAGCGGGCTGGTCCTCAATGCGGACGGCACGCGGCTGGTGACCAGCGTCGCGACGCTCGACTCCAAGAAGACCAAGTTCGTGACCGCCCTGTGGGAGGTCGACCCGACCGGTGAGAAGCCGGCGCGCCGGCTCACACGCAGCGCCAAGGGTGAGTCGAGCGCCGCGTTCACCAGCAACGGCGATCTCCTCTTCACCAGCGCGCGGCCGGACCCGGACGGCAAGGACGGCGGCGGCGACGACGAGCCGGTCCCGGCGCTCTGGCTGCTGCCGCGCGACGGTGCGGAGGCACGCGTCGTGGCGGACCGGGCGGCTGGTCTCGGCGGGGTGCACGTGGCGAAGGACGCCGACGTCGTCCTGGTCGGCTCGGACGTCCTGCCCAGTGCGAGCGACGCCGAGACGGACGAGAAGCTGCGCAAGACGCGCAAGGAGAAGAAGGTCGCGGCGATCCTGCACGACGGCTATCCGGTCCGGTTCTGGGACCACGACCTGGGGCCGGAGTCGCCGCACCTGTTCGTCGCGGAGGTCGGCACGGACGTCGTCGCGCCCCTGGCAGGTGCCAAGGACCCGCGGCTGACCCTCACGGACCTCACGCCGGGCGCGCGCTCGGCGCTCGTCGAGCAGGGCTCGGCGATCAGCCCCGACGGTCGCACGGTGGTTACCGGCTGGAACCTGCCGTTGGCCAAGGGCGAGCAGCGGGGGCGGCTCGTGGCGATCGACGTGGCGTCGGGGGAGCACCGGGTGCTGGTCGACGACCTGCAGGCGGACCTCTGGTCGCCCGTCATCTCGCCCGACGGCCAGTGGGTGGCGTTCGCGCGCGAGTCGCTGTCCACGCCGCACGTCGCGCCGCGCGTCACGCTCCAGGTCGTCCCGCTGGCCGGTGGTGACGCGCGAACGCTCGTCGACAGCTGGGACCGCTGGGCGACGGGCGCGGTCTGGCTGCCGGACAGTGCGGGGCTGCTGGTGACGGCCGACGACGACGGCCGCAGCCCCGTGTTCCGCGTCGACCTGCAGAAGGACGAGGTCACGCGCGTGACCAGCGACGACGCGACGTTCACCGACGTGTCGGTCAGCCCGGACGGCACGGTCGCGTTCGCGCTGCGGTCGTCGTACGAGGCGCCGTCGCACCCGGTGCGGATCGACCTGGAGACGGGGGCGACGACGGCGCTGCGCAGCCCGGCCGCGACCCCGGAGCTGCCCGGCACCCTGACCGAGATCGAGACGACGACCGAGGACGGCCGGCGGGTCCGTGCCTGGCTGGCGCTTCCCGGGACCACGGAGAACGGGACCACGGAGAAGGCGCCGCTCCTGCTCTGGATCCACGGCGGCCCGCTGGGGTCGTGGAACGCGTGGTCGTGGCGGTGGAACCCGTGGATCCTCGTCGCGCAGGGGTACGCCGTCCTGCTGCCCGACCCGGCGCTGTCCACCGGCTACGGTCAGGAGTTCATCCAGGCCGGCTGGGGTGCGTGGGGCGCGGCGCCGTACACGGACCTGATGGCCATCACGGACGTGGCGGAGGCGCGCGACGACATCGACGAGACCCGCACGGCCGCGCTGGGCGGCTCGTTCGGCGGCTACATGGCCAACTGGGTGGCCGGCCACACCGACCGGTTCCGGGCGATCGTCACGCACGCGAGCCTGTGGGCCCTGGACCAGTTCGGTCCGACGACCGACGCCGCCTACTACTGGCAGCGCGAGATGACCGACGAGATGGCGCTGGAGAACTCCCCGCACCGGTTCGTCGACAAGATCGTCACGCCCATGCTCGTCGTGCACGGCGACAAGGACTACCGGGTGCCCATCGGCGAGGGTCTGCGCCTCTGGTACGAGCTGCTGGCGAAGAGCGGCCTGCCCGCCGACGAGGAGGGGAAGACCCCCCACCGGTTCCTGTACTTCCCGGACGAGAACCACTGGGTGCTCAGCCCGCAGCACGCCATCGTCTGGTACCAGGTGGTGCAGACGTTCCTCGCGGAGCACGTCCTCGCCCGATCGGGTGAGTATCCCGAGATCCTCGGGTGACGAGCGCTCTCGACGTGCGGGGTCGCCCGGTCGGCACCAGACTCACCGGTCAAGGCCGCGCGACAACCGTGCGGCTCGACGGAAGGACCGACATGGGTATCGGAGGCGGAATCGCCCTCATCGTCATCGGCGCGATCCTCTCGTTCGGCGTCAGCGACGCCGTCGACGGGGTCAACCTGACGGTGATCGGGTACATCTGCATGGGCGCCGGTGTCATCGCACTGATCCTGGCGATCGTGCTCAACAACCAGCGCAGCAACACGTCCCACACTRCCGTCGTCGAGCAGCGCACCACTCCCAACGCACCGCCCGCTCAGGCGGCCCCCGCGGCCCCGCCGGCCGCGCCGGTGCAGCAGACGTACCAGCAGCAGCCGCCGCCGGCGGCGCCGCCCGCCGTCTGACGCACGCACGACGAGACGCCCCCTCCCCTCGGAGGGGGCGTTCTCATGCCTCCAGCGGTCCCCGCACGATCGAGTCGCCGGAGTGGGCCGGGTCGCCGTCGAACTGCTCCTCGGACACGTCGACCACGGAGTACTGGCTGAGGTCGAGCCCCGCCGGCAGGTCGAACCGGCCGGAGGTGCCCTCGAGGGTGCCCAGGCTGACCAGCCCGCTGACGTCGGGCTTGAGCAGCCAGACCTCACGGAACGCGTCGTCGGACGGGGTGTCCTTGGACAGGTCGACGACCAGCACGCGGCTGCCGTCCGATCGCGTCTCGACCACGGCGGACCCGGACGCGTCCCAGCCGGGCAGCGGCTCGAGCGTCGCGGTGGCCTGCACGGTCACCGGGTCGGCGCGGTTGGCCACCCACCAGGCACCGCCGCCGCCGACCACCAGGCCCGCGGCCGCGGCACCGGCGATCCAGCCCCACGCGCTCGGGCGTCGGCGACGGGAGTCGAGGGGCACGACGGTGGCCGGGGCGCGGGTGGCGGACTCGAGGCCGAGCTCGTC
>NZ_JBFUHU010000335.1:0-3972 GCF_056402235.1 Cellulomonas sp. P4_B5_2 | reverse complement strand
CGGCAGCGGCGGCCTTCTGCGAGGCAGCCTTCTCGGACGCCTTGGCCTTGGCCTTCTCGGCGTCGAGAGCGACGGCGTCGATGGCGGCCTTCGGGTCGACCTTGTCGGCCTTGGTGCGCAGGGTGCCCTCCTGGCCGGGAAGGTTCTTGAACTTCTGCCAGTCACCCGTGATCTTGAGGATCACGGCGACCTGCTCGGTCGGCTGCGCGCCGACGCCGAGCCAGTACTGCGCACGCTCGGAGTCGACCTCGATGAACGAGGGCTCCTCGGTGGGGTGGTACTTGCCGATCTCCTCGATCACGCGGCCGTCGCGCTTGGTGCGCGAGTCGGCGACGACGATGCGGTAGTACGGAGCGCGGATCTTGCCGAGACGCTTGAGGCGGATCTTGGTGGCCACGGTGTGGTCTTCTCCTGATGTCTGCTGGGGTGACCTGCCCGCGCATTGCCCGTGGGGTGGGCGCGCCGGGAAGATCGGGGACACGACGAACGCAGGTAGAGGGGCTGCAGACGCCGGGTACAGCCGACCATTGTGCCAGATGTGCAGGGCCGGTCCCAACCATGTCGCACAGGTCACCGATCTCCCGACGTCTGCTCAGACGACCTTTCCGCGCAGCACCACGGCACGCGGCACGGCGAGCACCGCGATGTCCCGCCTCGGGTCCGCCCCGAAGACGACCAGGTCTGCCGACGCGCCCTCGTCGAGCCCGTCGGCGCCGAGCCAGGCGCGCGTGCGCCAGCTGGCGGCGGCCACCACGTCGCGGGCCGGGATGCCGGCACGGACCAGCTCCGCGGCCTCGTCGGCGATCCGGCCGTGCGCGATCGTGCCGCCGGCATCGGTGCCCACGAGCACGGGGACACCGGCATCGTGCAGGTCCCGCACGAGCTCGTACCGGTGCGCGTGCAGGGCTCGCATCCGCGCGGCGAACCGGGGGTAGCGGGACCCCTGGGCGGCGATGGCCTCGAACTGCGCGATCTGCAGCAGCGTCGCGGTCACGGGGATCCCTGCCGACGAGATGCGGTCGATCTGGTCGGGGGTGGCGCCCGTGGCGTGCTCGAGACAGTCGACGCCCGCGTCGAGGAGCGCGTCGAGCGACTCGGTGGCGAACGTGTGCGCCGTGACCCGGGCCCCCGCACCGTGGGCTGCGGCGACCGCGTCGGCGAGCACGTCGGCCGGCCACAGCGGGCGCAGGTCACCGTCGGCGCCGAGGTCGCGGTCGATCCAGTCGGCGACGAGCTTCACCCAGCCGTCCCCGCGGGCGGCCTCCTCGCGCACCGCGCCCGGCAGGTCCTCGACCGACTCGAGCTCGCGTCCGTAGTGCCGCAGGTAGCGCTTCGGCCGGGCCAGGTGCCGCCCCGACCGGATCAGCCGCGGGAGGTCGTCGCGCTCGTGCACCCACCCCGTGTCCGCCGGCGATCCGGCGTCCCGGACGAGCAGCACCCCCGAGTCGCGGTCCGCGAGGGCCTGCTTCTCGGCCGTGCCGTCGTCGACCGGGCCGTCCGACGCCAGACCGATGTGACAGTGCACGTCGACCAGCCCGGGAAGGATCCAGCCCTCCAGCACGGCGTCGGGTGCCGACGACGGACGGTCGAACGTGATGCGGCCGTCGACGACCCACGCCTCGCCGACCTCGCGCTCGTCATCCAGGACGACCGTGCCGCGCAGGTGCAGGACCACGAGGGCTCAGCGTCCGCCGAGGAAGCGGTCCAGACCGGCCGGCAGCTCGATCTCTGCGGGGGTCGTGGGCTCGGCCTTCGGGGCGATCCCGAACGCGGACCCCGCCGGCGCGGCCGGCTTGCTGGTGATGCCGCGCTCCTGCTCGGCGCGCTTGGCGGGGTTGCCCGACTTGCCCTTGGCCTTGCGGACGGGGGGCGCCGTGCGGCCGCGCGACTTCTTGCCGCCCATGCCGGGCAGGTTCCCCATGCCCGGAGGCATGCCGGGCATGCCTCCGCCCTTGGCCATCTGCTTCATCATCTTCTGCGCGCCGTCGAAGCGCTCCAGCAGCTGGTTGACGTCGCTCGGCTTGGTGCCCGATCCCGCGGCGATGCGCGAGCGGCGGGAGCCGTTGATGATCTTCGGGGTGCGGCGCTCCGTGGGGGTCATCGACCGGATGATCGCCTCGATGCGGTCCACCTCGCGCTCGTCGAAGTTGTCCAGCGCCTCCCGCATCTGCCCCATGCCGGGCAGCATGCCCATCATCTTCTTCAGCGGCCCGGCGTTGCGCAGCTGCTGCATCTGCGTGAGGAAGTCCTCGAGCGTCAGGTCCTGGCCGGACGCCAGCTTGTCGGCCATCTCCTCGGCCTGGCCGGCGTCGAACGCCTTCTCGGCCTGCTCGATGAGCGTGAGGATGTCGCCCATGTCGAGGATGCGGGACGCCATCCGGTCCGGGTGGAACACCTCGAACTCGGTGAGCTTCTCACCGGTGGACGCGTACATGATCGGCTTGCCGGTCACGCTGGCCACCGAGAGTGCGGCACCACCGCGCGCGTCGCCGTCGAGCTTGGAGAGCACCACGCCGGTGAACCCGACGCCGTCCGCGAACGCCTGCGCGGTCGTCACCGCGTCCTGGCCGATCATCGCGTCGATGACGAAGAGGATCTCGTCGGGGTCGAGCGCGTCGCGGATGTCGGACGCCTGCTGCATGAGCTCGGCGTCCACACCGAGGCGGCCGGCCGTGTCCACGATCAGCACGTCGTGCAGCTTGACCTTCGCCGTGGCCAGGCCCTCGCGAGCGACCGCGACCGGGTCGGCGCCGAACGGCATGACGTCGTCGCTGCCCTGGTTGCCGGGGTGCGGGGCGAACACGGGCACGCCCGCGCGCTCCCCCACCACCTGGAGCTGGGTCACGGCGTTGGGGCGCTGGAGGTCCGCCGCGACGAGCAGCGGGGTGTGGCCCTGAGCCTTGAGGTGCAGCGCCAGCTTGCCGGCGAGCGTCGTCTTGCCCGCACCCTGCAGACCCGCGAGCAGGATGACCGTCGGCGGGTTCTTGGCGAGGTTGAGCGTGCGCGTCTGGCCGCCGAGGATCGCGACGAGCTCCTCGTTGACGATCTTGACGACCTGCTGGGCCGGGTTGAGCGCGCCGGACACCTCGGCCGACAGCGCGCGCTCGCGCACGGCACCGGTGAACGAACGGACGACCGGGACCGCGACGTCGGCGTCGAGCAGCGCCCGGCGGATCTCGCGCACGGTGGCGTCGATGTCCGCCTCGGACAGACGGCCCTTGGYGCGCAGGTTCTTGAAGGTCGACGTCAGTCGGTCGGACAGGGTGGCGAACACCTGGCGGTCCTCACGCTCGGGGGTTCAGGGACGACCTAGCGTACCTGCCAGCTCACGGGTGGCCCGTGCCGTCAGGTCGTCGACGAGCGTCGCGCGCCACGTGCTCCAGGCGGGCGGCCCGGCGGCGCCGGCGTCGGCCTCGGTGAGCGCGCGCAACAGCTCGAGCATGTCCGGACGGTGGTCGACGGCGTCCAGCAGCCGGGCCATGGTCGCCGGGTCGTCGGGGTCCGCCGTGGTGGCCAGCTCGGCGAGCGTGAGGTGCTCGCGGACGAGGCGCGTGACATCGGCGGCGACCTGGTCGTCGAACCCCATGCGCGTCACGATCGGACCCGCCAGCCGAGCGCCCTYGGTCGAGTGGTCCCCCGCGCCGGCCCGCTTGCCGATGTCGTGCAGCAGCGCCGCGAGCAGCAGCGTCTCCCCGTGCTCGACCACGCGCTTGTCGCGGCCCGCCCGGGCGACGGTCTCGACCAGGTGCCGGTCGACGGTGTGCCGGTGGATCGCCGAGCGCTGCGGCCGGTTGCGCACGCCCGCCCACTCCGGGATCCACGTGGTGACGACGCCGGCCAGGTCGAGCGCCTCCCAGATCGGCACCTGCGCGGGGCCCGAGCCCAGCAGCTGCAGGAGGTGCGTGCGCGCGGCCTTGGGCCACGGCAGGGGAAGCGGCGGGGTGGCCGTCAGGCTCGCGACCGTCACCGGCG
>NZ_JBFUHU010000334.1:0-4023 GCF_056402235.1 Cellulomonas sp. P4_B5_2 | reverse complement strand
CAGCACAGCTTGGCGTGCTTGGGCGGACACGCCGTGCTTGCCGTTCAGGACCCGGGACACCGTGGCCGTGCTGACGCCGGCCTGCTCAGCCAGATCCGTCAGACGGGTACGCACAGGCGGCAGCGTAGGGGACACCTGACCTCCTCGTCCGTCGCCGTTGATGATGTCGCTGCGAGAGCGTTGCACACTCGCGCGCGCCGGTKGGGGACCGTCCGCCGGGCGTCTGCCGAGACCACCCCGTCGGCCCTGCTCGTTACGCTGGCCCCGTGACCGCACTGGACCAGTCCCTCGACGTGGACGGCTACGTCGACGCCGACCGGGAGCGCTGGGTCCAGGAGCCGGTCAAGTCCCGTGAGCGTACGGCGTTCGAGCGTGACCGCGCACGCCTGGTGCACTCCTCGGCGCTGCGGCGGCTGGGGGCGAAGACGCAGGTGCTGGGTCCCTCGTCCGACGACTTCGTGCGGACGCGCCTCACGCACACGCTCGAGGTCGCGCAGGTGGGCCGGGAGATCGGCAAGGCGCTGGGCTGCGATCCCGACATCGTCGACACCGCCTGCCTCGCCCACGACCTCGGGCACCCTCCGTTCGGGCACAACGGCGAGCGCGCGCTGGCGGAGCTGGCCAAGGGCATCGGGGGGTTCGAGGGCAACGCGCAGACCCTGCGCCTGCTCACCCGGCTGGAGCCCAAGGTCGTGGCACCCGACGGGCGTGCCGTCGGGCTCAACCTCACGCGCGCCAGCCTCGACGCCTCGGTGAAGTACCCGTGGCGGCACCTGCAGGGTCCCGTCAGCGCGGCCAGCGGTCGGCCGACGCACAAGTTCGGCGTCTACGAGGACGACCTGCCCGTGTTCGAGTGGCTGCGCGAGCAGGCGCCGGACGGCCGCAAGTGCCTCGAGGCGCAGGTCATGGACCTGGCCGACGACATCTCCTACTCCGTGCACGACGTCGAGGACGCCGTCGTCGGCGGACGCCTCGACCTCGAGGTGCTGGCCGTGCCGGACGAGCGCGGCCGCGTGGTCGAGGCCGTGCAGACCTGGTACGGCGACGGGGTGAGCGCGGACGGCCTGCAGGACGCGATGGACCGGCTGCTGGGTGCACAGCTGTGGCGCCCGGGTTTCGACGGCTCCCGCGCGGCGCTCGCCTCGCTCAAGGACTCCACGAGCCAGCTCATCGGCCGGTTCGCCAAGGCGTCCCAGCTGGCCACCCGCCAGCAGTACGGCACCGGTCCGCTCACCCGGTACGCCGCGGACCTGATCGTGCCGCACGAGACCTTGGCGGAGATCCTCGTGCTCAAGGGCCTCGCGGTCGCGTACGTGATGGCCCCGCGCGAGCTCGAGCCGCTCTACCACCGCCAGCGCGAGGTGCTGGTGGACCTGGTGCACGTGCTGTCCGACCGTGCCCCGATCGCCCTCGAGCCGCCCTTCGCGGCGGACTGGGTCGAGGCCGCCGACGACGCCGCACGTCTGCGCGTGGTGATCGACCAGGTGGCCTCGCTCACCGACGTCTCGGCGGCCGAGCTGCACGCGCGGCTGGTCCACCCGCCCCGGCACGGAGGACCCGCGGCGCTGGTGTGAACCCGGTCTTCCGGGTGGGCGCCGACGCCTAGACTCCTCGCGTGGCAGGACGCATCCGGCGGGAGGACGTGGAAGCGGTCCGCGAGCGCGCCCACATCGAGGAGATCGTCGGCCAGCACGTCACGCTGAGGTCCGCGGGCGTGGGCTCGATGAAGGGCCTGTGCCCGTTCCACGACGAGCGCTCACCCTCCTTCCACGTGCGCCCCCAGGTCGGCCGGTACCACTGCTTCGGCTGCGGCGAGGGCGGCGACGTCATCGACTTCGTGCAGAAGGTCGACGGCCTGGGCTTCTCCGAGGCCGTCGAGTACCTGGCCGGCAAGGTCGGGCTGCAGCTCCGGTACGAGGAGGGTGGCGCACCGCGTCCCGGTGAGGAGCCCGGCAAGCGTCGTCGGCTCATCGAGGCGCACAAGGTGGCCGAGGAGTTCTACCGCGAGCAGCTGAGCACCCCGGCCGCCGCGGCGGGACGGCAGTTCCTCGCCGAGCGGGGGTTCGACCGGACGGCCGCGGCCGACTTCGGCGTCGGGTTCGCTCCGCAGGGCTGGGACTCGCTCATGCGCCACCTGCGCGGTCGCGGGTTCACCGAGGCGGAGCTCACGCTCTCCGGGCTGGTCAGCCAGGGGCAGCGTGGCGTGTACGACCGGTTCCGCGGCAGGCTGGTCTGGCCGATCCGCGAGGTGACGGGCGAGACCGTCGGCTTCGGGGCACGGCGGCTCTTCGAGGAGGATCAGGGTCCCAAGTACCTGAACACTCCCGAGACACCTCTCTACAAGAAGTCGCACGTGCTCTACGGGATCGACCTGGCCAAGCGGGACCTGCAGCGCGACAAGCGCGTCGTGGTCGTCGAGGGGTACACCGACGTCATGGCCATGCACCTGTCGGGTGTCGGGACCGCGGTCGCCACGTGCGGCACCGCGTTCGGCTCCGACCACGCACGGATCGTGCGCCGGCTCATCGGCGACTCGGGTTCCAGCGGGGGAGTGCAGCTGGCCTCGGGGGCCTCCGTCGGCGGGGAGATCATCTTCACSTTCGACGGCGACGCGGCCGGCCAGAAGGCGGCGCTGCGGGCGTTCGGCGAGGATCAGTCGTTCTCCGCGCAGACGTTCGTCGCCGTCGAGAAGTCGGGCATGGACCCGTGCGAGCTCCGCCAGGCGAAGGGGCCGGACGCCGTCCGCGCCCTGGTCGCGGGCCGGACCCCGCTCTACGAGTTCGTCATMCGCTCCACCCTCGCCTCGTACGACCTGCGGACCGCCGAGGGGCGGATCGGCGCGCTGCGGGCTGCCGCCCCGATCGTCGCGGGGATCCGCGACACCGGGCTGCGCCCCGAGTACACGAGGCTGCTGTCGGGCTGGCTGGGGATCGACGACCAGGACTCGGTGCGCCGGGCGGTGCAGGGCGCGTCCCCGTCGACCCGCCCCGCGGCCCCCCGCACCGAGCGCCCGTCGTCCGAGCCGGTGCAGGTGCCCGTCGCGCGCATGCCCGTCCCGGACCGGCGGGACCCGGTCGCGCAGATCGAGCGCACCGCCCTGGAGGTCGTGCTGCAGCGCCCGGACCTCGTGGCCCCCGACTTCGACGAGCTCCCCTCCGACGCCTTCGGCGCTCCGGCGTACCGCGCCGTGCACGAGGCGATCCGTGCGGCAGGCGGACTGACCGTCGCCCGCCCGCTGCTGCAGAGCTCCGGCGGGTCGACGGGATGGGTGGGTGCCGTGATCGAGCAGGCCGCCGAGCCGGTCCGCGCACTGGTCACCGAGCTCGCCGTCGCACCGCTGCCCGAGGACCGTCCGGAGTCGCTCGAGGGGTACGTCAAGGGCGTCGTGCTCCGGCTGGTGGAGATCGGGTTCACGCGGCACATCGCCGACCTGCGCGGACGACTGCAGCGGATGGACGCCGAGGCCGACCCGACCGCCTACCAGGCCGCGTTCGCGGAGCTGGTCGAGGTCGAGGGCCGCCGTCGGAACCTGCGGGAGAGCGCCTGACATAGGTGAGGCAAACCTGCGTTTGTGCAGGTCAGGGGAGGCTTTGCTTCGGTGACAAGGTGTCCCGGGGTGCCTACCGTGGAGGTATGACCGCCCTCCAGACGCACCGCCCGGCCCCCACGCTGCAGAGCCTGAACTGGCTGCGTGCCGGTGTCCTCGGCGCCAACGACGGCATCGTGTCGGTCGCCGCGACCGTGCTCGGTGTCGCCGGGGCGGCCACGCCGGTGGGCACGATCGCCCTCGCGGGCATCGCCGCGCTGGTCGCGGGCGCCCTGTCCATGGCGGCGGGGGAGTACGTGTCGGTGAGCAGCCAGCGCGACGCGGAGCGGTCCGCGGTGCGGCGCGGCCGGGTGCTGCCGACGCTGGTCGTGACGGGGCCCGAGGAGTACACCAACCCGTGGCACGCGGCCGTGGCGTCGCTCGGTGCCTTCCTCGTCGGCGGCCTCGTCCCGCTCCTCGTCGTGCTGGCTCCCTGG
>NZ_JBFUHU010000333.1:0-4964 GCF_056402235.1 Cellulomonas sp. P4_B5_2 | reverse complement strand
CCCCCAGGCTCTCGGCGGACGCGCCCGTGCCCGTCGGCGACGGACCTGGGGCGCCCGAGCTCGTCGGTGCTCCCGACCCCACCGGATCCATCTCGGCCGCTGCCGGTGCGGCGATCGCCTTCGCGGTCGTCGTCGCCGGGTCGCCCGCGCTGCTCGTTCCCGGGGTGCTCGCCCTGTGCGTCGTCGCCCTGTGCGCGCCGCGTCGTCGCGGGAGGGTCCTGCTCGTGGCGCTCCCCGCGCTCGCCCTGCTCGGTCCGACCCTGCTCGAGGCTGGGCGGCGCGGGCTCGAGGGCTGGCGCCTGCTGATCGCCGACCCGGGGCTGCCGGGTGCGTCCACCGCGGCGGACCCCGTGAGCCGGCTGCTCGGAGTTCCGGCGGACGCGTCGTCGCTGGTCCCGGGCGCCCTCCCGGAACCGCTCGCCGGGGCCTGGCCCCTCGCCCTGGGAGCGGTGGTCCTCGTCCTGGCGGTGCTCGCCCTGCTGCGCGGTGCCCCGGTGGCCCGTGCGGTGCGGGGCGCGTGGGTGGTCGCGGCGCTCGGTGCTGCCGCCGCGACGGTCGCCGTCGCCGTCCCCGTCGGCGTGTCGGACTCCGTCGTCGTCCACGGCTGGGCAGGGCCCGCGCTCTCGCTCGCCGGCGCGGGTTTGCTGACCGCCGCGGTCATCGGTGCGGACCGCCTGCGCGAGCGCCTGGCGCACTACACCTTCGGGTGGCGGCAGCCTCTCGTCGCCGTCGTCACGCTCGTCGCCGTCACCGTTCCCGTCGCCTGGCTCGGCACGTGGACCTGGCAGGCGCGCAGCGGAGAGGCGGTCGGGCTGCGTGCGGTCGAGCGCTCGATCGTGCCCGCGGTCGGCCTCCAGGCGCAGGCGTCGCAGCTGTCGTCGCGGGCGCCGGGCGGGCGGCGGCGGCGACCGGAGACGTGGCAGGGCAGCTGGCAGCGCTGGGCGTGGCCGACGTGTTGGTGCCGCCGCTGCCCGGGGACCTCGGCGCCGTCGACCCCGAGGTCGCGGCCACGCAGCTCGACGAGCTGGTGAGCAGGCTCGACTCGACCGCCGGCCTCGCGCGAGTGACCCAGAACGTGACCGGGACGCTGTGGCGGGTGCAGGCGACCGCGACCGTGGCCGGGGCTGCGGCGCCGACCGCGCTGCCCGCGTGGGCCCGTCTCGTGCCCGCCGCGGCAGACGTCACGGACCCTGCCGTGGCCGCCGTCGCGGTGCCGTCCGCGGACCGGTCGGTCGACTCCACGGTGGCGCCGGGCGGCGAGGACCGCGTGCTCGTCCTCGCCGAGCGCGCCGACCCGCGCTGGCACGCCTGGCTCGACGGCCGTTCGCTGCGGGCGGTCGATGACGGGTGGCGGCAGACGTTCGCCCTCGGTGCCGACGGCGGCGAGCTGGTCGTCCGGTACGACAGCCCGGATCGGACCCCGTGGCTGGTCCTCCAGGGCGTGGTGGCCCTGGTGACGATCCTCCTGGCCGTCCCCGTGCGCCGACGCCGGGGGGCCCGGGCATGAGCGGGGGAGACGTCATCGACGCGACCGGTCCGACGCGGACGCAGGTCTGGCTGGGGCGGACCGCCCGAGCCGCGTCCGGCCTCGCGGTGCTCGGTCTGACGGCCGCGATCGTGGCCGGGGCGCGCCTGCCCGGCGGTACCGCAGGCGACACCGTCCCGCCGGCGCAGATCTCCGTCCCCGCCTCGGTGTCGACGCTCGTGTGCGCCGGGCCGCTGATCCAGCCCGATGACACCGGGCGCGGCGACTCCGCGTTCGACCCGACCCCGGTGGACCCGATCACGACCGTGACCGCGGTGACCTCGGTCCCCGAGGGGGAGGGCACCTCCGCCGGCACCCTGGGACCGCTCGACCGTTCGGCCACGACGACGACGCTGGACGCCGGAGGGGACTCCGCGGTTGTCCCGGGCGTCGCCGCCCCCACGGTGGTCCACGTCGAGCCCGGTGCAGCCGCGCCCGCCCGGGTGGCCGCCGCGAGCGCCGGCCTGGTGACCGCGGGCGACCTGCGCGGGCTCTCCGCCGCCTCCTGCCAGCAGCCGACGGCCGACGCGTGGCTGCTCGGCGGCGCCACCGACCTGTCCAGCACCGCGCAGCTGGTGCTCGACAACGCCGGGTCGACGCCCGCCGAGATCACCCTCGCGATCTGGGGCCCCTCGGGTCCGGTCGACCTCACGGGCGAGCGGTACCTCGTCGCGCCCGGTGCCTCGCGCGTCGTGGTCCTCGGCGGGATCGCGGCCGAGCAGCGACGTCTGGCGGTGCACGTGACCGCGACCGGGGGACGGGTCGGGGTGCACGTGCAGGACTCCKCGATCGACGGGTTCACTCCCGCCGGGACCGACCTGGTCGTGCCGGGTGCAGCGCCCGCACGGCGCCAGGTGGTCCCCGGCGTCTCCGTGTCGGCCTCGGCGGTCGGTGACGTGACCGCGTCGGCGCTGCGGCTCCTCGTGCCCGGCACCGTCGCCACGACCGCCCGCGTCACGCTGCTCGGCCCCGGCGGCGTCACGGAGCTCCCGGGGGCGGACGAGGTGGCGCTGGTGCCCGGCGAGGTGACCGACGTACCCCTGGGCGGGCTGCCCGCGGGCTCCTACACCGTGGTCGTGGACGCCGACCAACCCGTCGTGGCCTCCGCCGTCGTGACGCGCCCGGGTGCGGTCGGCGAGCTGGACGACCTCCCGAGCGTCGAGCGCGCGTGGGCGGCGTCGACCGCAGTCGGACGCAGCGGCGTGCTGGCGGTCCCGAGCGGGACCCGCGGGATGCTCGTGGTCGGGGCGGTGTCCGGTGCCGCGGACCCGAGTGCCGACGGCGTGGCGACGGGCTCGGTCCGGCTGCTCGGGGCCGACGGCGCGGTGCTCGCCGAGCGGACGGTGGTGCTGGACGCGGGGACGACGGGCGCCTGGTGGGTCGACGACCTGGCCACCGGGACCGGCCGGATCGCCGCACCGGACCCCTCGGTGATCCCGGGTCCGCCGGTGGACCTCGCGGGAGTGGTGGGCGTGGACCTGGTGACGGACGAGGGTTCGACGGTCGCGCTCGCCTGGGCCATGGTGGCCGCGGTCAACCAGTCCGACGGCTGGCTCGTCTCCGTGCTCGACCCGGTGCCGGTGCCGCGCCTCACGCCGGACGTCGCCGTCCGCGAGGACCCGCGGCTCGGTACCCGCTGACTCAGCCTGCTGCGCGCAGCTCCGAGCGTTCGCGCAGCCGCAGCCCGAGCACGGCTGCCTGTCGCACCGGCCACTGGTACCAGCGTGGGTACCGGCGGTGCACGTACCGGGCGGCGCTCGCGTGGTGCGCCGAGATCATGGGCGCGGGCTTGGCGCGCCACGACGTCCCGCCGACGTGCGTGACCTTGACCTGCGGCACGTAGAGGTTGATCCAGCCCGCGCGGCCCAGACGCTCCCCGAGGTCGACGTCCTCGAAGAACATGAAGTAGCCGTCGTCGAACCCGCCCACCGCCTCGAACGCCTCGCGCCGCAGCAGCAGGCACGCGCCGGACAGCCACCCGGCCGGTCGTTGACCGCCGGCGTTCTGCTGGTGCGCCTGGTACCGGCGCGTCCACGGGTTGCCGGGCCACACCTTGACGAACAGCGCGTGCCCCGCGCCCTGGGTGAGCGACGGCAGCTCGCGCGCCGAGGGGTAGACGGTGCCGTCGGTGTTGAGCAGTGCCGGACCGACCGACCCCGCGGTGGGTGCTGCCTCGGCGGCCGCGACGAGCTCGTCCAGCGACCCCGGCTGCCACTCGATGTCGGAGTTGGCGACGACGATCCACCGTGCCTCGGCGCCGGCCGCGCCCAGGTTGGCGCCGCCCCCGTATCCCAGGTTCGACCCGGTGGCGACGAGCCGCGCACCGACCTCGTCGGCCACCGCGCGCGCGACGGTGGGGTCGGAGCCGTTGTCGACGATCACCAGCTCCGTCGGCGCGGCTGACGCGGCAGCGAGCGTGCGTGCGAACGTCGCGAGCTCGTCGCCGGGGTGGTAGACGACGCAGACGACGCGGACATCGGGGGCTGGCGTGGACGGGGGCGGGACGGCGGTGCTCATCGTCCGGACAGGCTAGTGGGCGTCGCCGTAGTGCGGGTCCACGTCGTCGGGTGACCGCCCGAGCAGGTGGGCCACCTGCTCGACGACCACGTCCCGCACCAGGTCGGCGAGGTCGAGGGCGTCCGTGGCCCGGGACTCGACGGGACGGCGGTAGACGACGATGCGCGCGGGGAGGCCGGCGTCGGACGGGAAGTAGCGACCGAGCGGGACCCCGCCGTGCTCCCAGGGCGCGGGGTTGGACGGCGGTACGTCCTCGACGGCGAACTCCGTCCCCACCAGCTGGCGCGCCCAGGTGCGCTCGATCCGCTCGACCGCATCGAGGACGAGGTCGTCGAACCGTTCGGCGCGGGTGCGGTAGGCCGGCATCGTGCTGGGCAGCAGCGGGCCCCGGGGGCCGCGACCGCGCCGGTCGCGGCGGCGCACGGGCGCGATCGTCGTCGTGGGGAGCGCAAGGGTGCGGCGCCCGACACCGGGGGCTCGGCGGGCGGGTGGCGGAGGTGCGGAGCTCACTTCAGCACTGTAGATCGCGCACGGCCGACGGCGTGGGGGGCACGGCCTGTCGGCACCCGGGAGTACCGTCAGCGCGTGAGATCCGTGAGGCAGTGCTCCCGCACGGCATGCGGCCGTGCGGCCGTGGCCACGCTGACCTATGTGTACGCCGACTCGACCGCGGTGCTGGGTCCGCTCGCGCAGCACGCCGAGCCGCACTCGTACGACCTGTGCATCGAGCACGCGGAACGCCTCACGGCCCCGCGCGGGTGGGAGGTCGTCCGGCTCACGCCCGAGTTCACCCCCGCTCCGCCGAGCCGGGACGACCTTCTGGCGCTGGCCGACGCGGTGCGGGAGGCGGGCAGGCGGACCGAGCCCGAGCCCGTCGCCCTGCCCGAGGCCGTCGGCGCGATCCTGAACCGCGATCCTGAAC
>NZ_JBFUHU010000332.1:0-4108 GCF_056402235.1 Cellulomonas sp. P4_B5_2 | reverse complement strand
GCTGTGGGCGGCCCTCCGGAGGTGCGACGTGCACCCCACCCCCGCTCGCGAGCAACCCGCTGCCGCGCGCCCGTCGCAGACCCCCCGGAGCCTTCTCGATGCGCAGCATCCGTCCCGTCCTCGCACTCGCCGCCGTCGCCCTGACGATCTCCGCGTGCTCGACCCAGAGCACGCCGCAGGCGGCGCCGACCGAGACCTCGAGCGCCACGTTCGCGCCGGTCACGCTCGACAACTGCGGCACCGAGGTCACGGTCGACACCCCGCCGACGAAGGTCGTGACCATCAAGTCGACCGCCACCGAGATGCTCCTGGCCCTGGGCCTGCAGGACGTGATGATCGGGACCGCGTTCGCGGACGGCCCGGTGCCGGCGGACTACGCGGCCGCGTACGACGCGATCCCGGTGGTCTCGGACAAGGTGCCCGGTCAGGAGGCGCTGCTCGGGCTCGAGCCCGACTTCGTCTACGCCGGCTGGGAGTCCAACTTCTCGGCCGACGGCGCCGGCGACCGCACCGCCCTGCACGACCTCGGCATCGGCACCTACGTGTCCCCGGCGGCGTGCAAGGAGGAGGGCTACATGCCTGACCCCCTCACGTTCGACGAGGTCGCCGACGAGATCCGCGAGGTCGCGGCGGTCTTCGGGGTGCCGGAGCGCGCGGAGGCGCTGATCGCCGAGCAGGAGGCCACGCTCGACGGGGCGCAGAAGCCCGCCGAGGAGACGACCGCCCTCTGGTACAGCTCCGGGTCGGACACCCCGTACGTCGGCGCCGGCATCGGTGCACCGCAGATGATCATGGACGCCGCGGGCCTGACCAACATCTTCGCGGACGTGCACGACACGTGGACCTCGGCCGGCTGGGAGCAGGTCGTCGCCGCGGACCCCGACGTGATCGTGCTCGTCGACGCCGCCTGGAACACCGCCGAGAAGAAGATCGGGATGCTGGAGGCCAACCCCGCCACGAGCCAGCTCACCGCAGTCCGCGAGAAGCGGTACCTCACTGTCCCGTTCGCGGCGGGCGAGGCCGGTGTGCGCAACGCGGAGGCCGTGGCGTCGCTCGACGACCAGCTCGCCGAGCTGGGGTGAAGGCCCGGACGCCCCTGGCCCTGCTCGTCCTGGCGGGGCTGGCCGCCCTCGTCGTCACCGTGCTGGTCGCCGTCACGATCGGGCCCGCCGACCTGGGGGTCGCAGAGGTCGCCCGCAGCATCGGAGGTCACCTGGGCCTGCCGGTCGACGCCGTGCCCCGCCTGCACGACGCGATCGTCTGGGACCTGCGCCTCCCCCGGGTGCTCACCGCGGCGGCCGTGGGTGCCGGGCTGGCGCTCGCCGGTGCGGTGATGCAGAGCCTGACGCGCAACCCTCTGRCGGATCCCTACCTGCTCGGCCTGTCCTCGGGCGCGTCGCTGGGCGCGGTCGCCGTGCTCGTCGTCGGTGTGGGCCTCCTGCTGCCGGTCGCGGCGTTCGCGGGTGCCCTGCTGGCCCTCGTCGCGACCCTGGCGCTCGCCCGCTCCGGGAGCACCCTGTCCCCGGGCCGGACGGTCCTGGCCGGGCTGGCGGTGTCGCAGATGGCCGCCGCGGGCACCAGCTTCGTCATCTTCTGGACCGCCACCGGTGACTCCTACCGGGAGATCCTCAACTGGCTGCTCGGCTCGCTGGCCGGCGCCACCTGGACCTCCGTGGCCATCGCGGGCATCGCGGTGCTGGCCGTGGGCAGCGTGCTGGTGGTCAGTGCCACACGGCTCGACGCGTTCGCCTTCGGGGACACCTCCGCGGCGGCCCTCGGCATCGACGTCGACCGCACGCGCTGGACGCTCATGACCGTCGTCGCCCTGCTCACCGGGGCGATGGTCGCGGTCAGCGGGGCGATCGGCTTCGTCGGGCTGATCCTCCCGCACGCGGTGTCGTCGCTGACGGGGCCGGCCCACCGCCGGCTGCTCCCGGTCGCGGCGCTGAGCGGCGCGGTGTTCCTGATCTGGGCGGACACCCTCGCGCGCACGGTGTTCGACCCGCGCGAGCTGCCCGTCGGCATCGTCACAGCCCTGATCGGCGTCCCGGTCTTCGCCTACCTGCTGCGGCGCGGGAAGGGGTCGGCGTGGACCTGACCCTCGACGGCGTCGGCACCCGGCTCGGCGGCCGCTGGGTGGTGGACGGCATCGACGCCACCCCGCCCGCCGGGCACCTGACCGGCCTGCTCGGCCCGAACGGCGCCGGCAAGACCACCCTGCTGCGCCTCATCGCGGGACTGCTACCGCCGGAGAAGGGCGCGGTGCTCGTGGAGGCGGCCCCGGTGCACGAGCTGGGCAGGAAGGCTCGCGCGCAGCGGATCGCGCTGCTCGAGCAAGAGTCCACGAGCACGGTCCCGCTGACCGTCCGCGAGGTCGTGTCCCTGGGCCGGATCCCCTACCGGAGCCTRTGKGGCACGGACCCGRACGACGCCGCGGTCGACCGCGCCCTGGTCAGCGCGCAGGCGGACCATCTCGCCGACCGCCCCTGGTCCTCGCTGTCCGGCGGCGAGCGCCAGCGCGTGCAGATCGCGCGCGCCCTGGCGCAGGAGCCGGAGCTCCTGCTGCTCGACGAGCCCACCAACCACCTCGACGTGAGCGCCCAGCTGAGCCTGCTGGCGTTCGTGCGGGACCTGGGCACGACGACGGTCGCGGCCCTGCACGACCTCAACCTCGCCGCGGCGTTCTGCGAGCACGTGCTGGTGCTGGCCGACGGCCACCTCGCCGCGGCCGGGCACCCGCGTGACGTGCTGCGCCCCGACCTGCTGCGGGAGGTCTACGGCGTGGAGGCCGACATCCTGGAGCACCCGCGCACGGGCCGCCCGGTCATCGCGTTCCACGAGCCACGGAGGCCGCAGTGAGGATCACCGTCCTGTCCGGCGGCGTGGGTGGCGCGCGGTTCACCCGCGGTCTGCGGGCACTCCTGCCCGACTCCGACCTCACCGTAATCGCCAACACCGGCGACGACATGTGGCTGCACGGCGTCCGCGTCTGCCCGGACCTCGACACCCTGATGTATACGCTCGGCGGCGCGGTGCACGAGGACCAGGGCTGGGGCCGCCGCGACGAGTCCCGCCGCGTGAGCGACGACCTCCAGGCCTACGGCCTCGGCTGGGACTGGTTCACGCTCGGCGACCTGGATCTCGCCACCCACCTGGCCCGGACCGAGCTGCTCCGCAGTGGATTGCCGTTGTCGCAGGTCACCGCGCGGCTCGCGGAACGGTGGCAGCCGGGCGCGACGCTCCTGCCGATGACCGACGACGAGGTGGAGACGCACGTCGTGGTGGAGGACGGCCGCACCATGCACTTCGAGGAGTGGTGGGTGCGGTACCGCGCCGCACTGCCCGCTCGCCGCTTCGTCCAGACCAACCTCGATACGGCGACACCGGCACCCGGGGTCCTCGACGCGATCGCCGACGCCGACGTCGTGGTGGTCCCCCCGTCCAACCCGGTGGTCTCCGTGGGCACCATCCTCGCGATCCCCGGCATCCGCGACGCCCTGCGCACCACCTCTGCCCCGGTCGTCGGCGTGAGCCCGATCGTCGGCGGGGCGCCGGTGCGCGGGATGGCCGACGCGTGCCTGACCGCGATCGGCGTCGAGACCAGCGCGGTCGCGGTCGCGCGGCACTACGGGCTGCGCCCGGACGGTGTTCTCGACGCCTGGCTCGTCGACGAGCGCGACGCCGACGCCGTGGCGCTCCTCGACGCCGACGGCTGGACGGTGGCCTCCGCTCCCACCCTGATGACGGACGTCTCCACGACGGCCGCCATCGCCGCCGCGGCACTCGCCCTGGTCGACCGCGTGCCCTGACCGCCAGTCAGCCGAGGCCCAGCACCTCGTGCGTGGCGGGGCCGACGCCGAGCCGCTCGACCGCCGCGAGATCCGCCGGGACGTCGACGTCCTGGTGCACCGTCGAGGTGGCCACCACGTCCAGGCGCACGTGCCCCGCGCGCTCGTGGGCGGCGCTCGACCCGGCGCCGAACCGCGGTTCCAGCGCGACGCCCGGCAGCGCCGCCAGGAGCGTCGTGCCCGTGCCCTCGGCGTCGGCGACCACCGCCCGGTCGTGCGCCGCGGCCATGTCCAGGGCGTCGGCCAGGTCGTCGGGCCGC
>NZ_JBFUHU010000331.1:0-4114 GCF_056402235.1 Cellulomonas sp. P4_B5_2 | reverse complement strand
GTCCCGGACGAGCTGGCCGACACGCTCATCGCCGTGAACCTCTACGCGGCGGTGGCCCGCGGAGACGCCGACGCCGCCGAGCGCGGGCACGCCCTCGAGCCCAGCTGGTCCCGGGACGGGCTGATCGCCCTGGTGGCCGGCGGCTGCACGATCGACGCGCACACCTGGCGCGGGGAGCTCGACGACGCGATCGCGCTGGCGCTGCGCCTGCTCGAGCACCTGTGGCGCGCGTGGTCGGACTACTTCCTGGGCGGCATCTGGCTCGTCGCGCTCGCCCTGAGCGCGCTGRCCGACGCGGCCGCGCAGGAGCGGCTGCTCGGTCGGGACGTCTCCGAGCGGCTGGCTCTCGGCGACCGCCTGCTGGAGCGCGCCCGGACGACGGCGGAACGCGGGCGGCCGCGCGGCGGGCGCCTCGGCCCCGAGGGACGGGCCTGGCTCGCCCGCGCGCACGCCGAGCACTCGCGGCTGGCAGGCACCAACGACGTGGACCTGTGGCGCGCGACCGTCACGGAGTTCGACTACGGCTACCGCTACGAGGTGGCGCGCAGCCGGTTCCGGTTGGCGGAGGCGCTGCTGGAGAACGGCGACCGGGAGGCCGCGCGCGACGAGGCCGGGATCGCGCTGGCCGAGGCGGACGCGATGGGAGCGGTGCCGCTGGCGACCGCCGTCCGGGGGCTCGCACGGCGTGGCCGGCTCGACCTGCCGGGGGTCCGGGTAGGCGGCGTCGACGTGCTCACCGCGCGCGAGGCCGAGGTGCTCGCGCTCGTCGCGCAGGGGCTGTCCAACCGCCAGATCGGCGAGAAGCTCTTCATCTCCGGCAAGACGGTCTCGGTGCACATCTCCAACCTGCTGGCCAAGCTGGGGGTCTCGGGCCGCGCGGAGGCCGTGTCGGTGGCCCACCAGCGGGGGCTGATCGGTGCGGGCTGACCTGGGCGCGGACCGACCCCAGCCCCTAGGTTGAGGGTCATGTCTCCGTCGAAGACGCCTGCGGTCGAGCTCGAGGTGCGCGGCCGGACGGTCCGGGTCAGCAGCCCGGACAAGCTCTACTTCCCGGAGCGCGGCATCACCAAGCTCGACGTCGTCCAGTACTTCGTCTCGGTCGGCGACGGGATCCTGGGAGCACTGCTGGACCGGCCGACGACGCTGGAACGCTGGCCCAAGGGCGTGTTCGAGGGCGCCAAGCTGGCCACCCGGATGGACTCGACCGGCGACGCGTTCTACCAGAAGCGCGTCCCGCAGGGCGCCCCGGAGTACGTGAAGACGGCCCGCATCGCGTTCCCGAGCGGCCGGACCGCCGACGAGGTGGCGCCCAGCGAGCTGGCCGTCGTCGCGTGGGCCGCCAACCTGGGCACCCTGACGTTCCACCCGTGGCCGGTGCTCGGCGACGACGTCGACTCCCCCGACCAGATCCGGATCGACCTCGACCCGCAGCCGGGCACCGACTTCTCCGACGCCGCACGCGTCGCACCCCACGTGCGGGAGCTGCTCGCCGAGCACGGCCTGGAGGGCACGCCCAAGACGTCGGGCGGCCGGGGCATCCACATCTTCGTGCCGATCGAGCCGCGCTGGTCGTTCGTCGACGCGCGCCGGGCCACCATCGCGTTCGGCCGCGAGCTCGAGAGGCGGATGCCCGCGGAGGTCACGATGAAGTGGTGGAAGGAGGAGCGCGGCGCCAAGATCTTCGTCGACTACAACCAGATGGCGCGCGACCGCACCATCGCGTCGGCGTACTCGATCCGCACCAACCCGCGCGCCACGGTCTCCGCCCCGCTGCGCTGGGACGAGGTCGCGGACGCGCACCCGAACGACTTCGACGTGACGACGATGCCGGCCCGGTTCGCCGAGGTCGGGGACCTGTTCGCCCCGCTGGTCGCCCACGCGGCGCCGCGGTACTCCATCGAGTCGCTGCTGGAGCTGGCCGATCGCCAGGAGGTCGAGCACGGCGAGGGCGACCTGCCGTACCCGCCGGAGTACCCGAAGATGCCGGGCGAGCCCAAGCGCGTGCAGCCCAGCAAGGACCGTGACCGCCCCCGCTGAGCGCACGGACGGCATCGTCTATGCGTCCGCGCGCGGCCGGTGGGTACTGTTCGCGACCGTCCTCGGCTCCGCGATCGCGTTCATCGACGCCACCGTGGTCACGATCGCCCTGCCGACCATCGCCGAGGACCTGGACGCCACGACCGCCGACCTGCAGTGGACGGTCAACGCGTACGCCCTGACGCTCGCGGCGTTCCTGCTGCTGGGCGGCTCGCTCGGCGACCGGTTCGGGCGCCGGAAGGTGTTCCTCGTCGGCGTCGTCTGGTTCGCGGTCGCGTCCCTGCTGTGCGCGGTGGCGCCCACCATCGGGGCGCTCAACGCCGCGCGCGCACTGCAGGGGGTCGGCGGTGCGCTGCTCACCCCGGGTTCCCTCGCCATCCTGCAGTCGACGTTCAGCGGTCCCGACCGCGGGCGCGCGATCGGCGCCTGGTCCGGGCTCGGTGGGATCGCGGGTGCGGTCGCGCCGTTCCTCGGCGGCTGGATCGTGCAGGTCACCACCTGGAGGTGGATCTTCGGCATCAACCTGCCGCTGGCCGCGGTCGTCGTCGCGGTGACGATGCGGCACGTGCCGGAGAGCGCGGACGCGAGCGCGGTGAAGAAGCTCGACGTCGCGGGCACCGTGCTCGGCGCCCTCGGGCTGGCCGGTCTGACGTACGGGTTCACGGCGTGGACCGAGAGCGGGACCCCGGATGCCCTCGTCGTCGGCGCGCTGGCGTTCGGGGTCGTCGCGATGGTGGCGTTCCTGGTCGTCGAGTCCCGCGCGAGCGCGCCGCTGCTGCCGCCGGCCCTGTTCCGGTGGCGGCCGTTCGCGGGCACCAACGCCGCCACGCTGCTCATCTACGCCGCGATCTCGGGGCTGTTCTTCTTCCTCGTCGTGACCCTGCAGGTGGTGGCCGGCTACTCGCCGCTGGCGGCCGGTCTGGCCCCCCTGCCGGTCACCGTCCTGATGCTCCTGCTGTCCCCGCGGGCCGGTGCGCTGAGCACGATCATGGGCCCGAAGATCCCCATGACGGTCGGTCCGCTGGTGTGCGCGGTCGGCGCGGTGATGCTCTCCGGCATCGGCCCTGACGAGCCGTACCTGACGCACGTCCTGCCCGGCATCCTCGTGTTCGGGCTCGGCCTGTCGGCGACGGTCGCGCCCCTGACGACGACCGCCCTGGCGGCGGCCCCCGACCACCTGGCGGGCGTGGCCAGCGGCGTCAACAACGCGGTCGCCCGGGTGGCCGGCCTGCTGGCGATCGCCGTCCTGCCGCTCGCCGCCGGCGTCGGCTCGTCGCTCACCGACCCGACCACCCTGGAGCCGGCCCACCGGGTCGCGATGCTCGTCTGCGCCGGCCTGCTGGCCGGCGGCGGGGTGATCTCGCTGCTGACGGTCCCGTCGAGCGCCGACGCGGTGCGACCGGTCGAGGTGGTCTGAGCTCAGCCGCGGTACTCGAAGTGCCAGTACTCCGGGTTCGAGCCGTTGCGCCCGGCCCAGGACGGGGACACCCACCCGTACGACGGCCCGTTGCTGACCAGCCAGCTGCGCTGCGGGGTGTCCCAGCCGTACTCGCAGGGGAGCTCGGGCACGTCCAGCGCGAGGCCGGTGCCGTGCGTCGAGGTCCCCGGGGTCGCGGCTACCGAGCCGAGCGCCGCGCGCATGGCCACCTGCGTGTCGTAGTCGCGGTAGGTGAGGTCGAGGTCGAGGTTGTGCCCGAACGCCGCCCGGAAGGCCGTGTTCAGCCGCTCGAGCGCGGCCGCGGCGGAGGTCTTCAGGTAGTACGGCGTGCCGTGCGGGTCGACGTCCCAGCTGATCGCGGCGAGCGCCTCGGGGGGCAGCTTGCCGTTGGACCCGTCACCGCCCGCGGTCGCGGGCGACGTGTAGAACGGCGGGCCGGAGTAGGTGGTCCCGCACGAGGGTGCCGACGTGGCCGGCGTGCCGGGGGTCGCCCTCGGGACGGTCGGACGTGCTGCCGCGGCAGCCGCCGCCTCAGCGGCCGCCTGCTCCTGCACCCAGGCGTCGTGCGCCGCGACGACCACGGCGTCGGAGGCGGAGACCCGCGCGGCGAGCGCGCGCAGGGACGTCGCGCTCTCGCTC
>NZ_JBFUHU010000330.1:0-4117 GCF_056402235.1 Cellulomonas sp. P4_B5_2 | reverse complement strand
GCTCGTCGTGCTCGCCGCGGTGCTCACGATGGGGGTCTCGTCGGGCCTCGGGCTGCGGAGCATGCGCCGGAGCGGCTAGCCGACGATCTCGGCGGCCTCGAGCCAGGCGGCCTCGAGCTCGTCCTTCTCGGCGGCGAGCGCCCGGAGCTCCTCGTCGAGCGCGGCCACGGCCTGGTGGTCGGTGGCCTGGTCGGACATGCGCTGGTGCAGGGCGGTCTCCTGGTCGGCGATCCGGGACAGCCGCCGCTCGATCCGGGCGATCTCCTTGCGGGCGGTGCGCAGGTCCGCGGTCGAGACCACCGCGGGGGCCTGCGTGCTCGCCGGGCGGGCGTCCAGCGGGGACGACACCGTCGACTCCGCGGCGCGGCGCAGGTCCAGGTACTGCTCGACCCCGCCGGGCAGCTGGCGCAGCAGGCCGTCGCCGAGCAGGGCCATCTGCGTGTCGCACACCCGCTCGAGCAGGTACCGGTCGTGCGAGACGACGATCAGCGTGMCCGGCCAGCCGTCGAGCAGGTCCTCGAGCGCGGCCAGGGTGTCGGTGTCGAGGTCGTTGGTCGGCTCGTCGAGCAGCAGCACGTTGGGCTCGCCTACGAGCAGCCGCAGCAGCTGCAGCCGTCGACGCTCCCCACCCGACAGGTCCCGCACGGGGGTGCGAGAGCGTTCGCGGTCGAACCCGAGCCGCTCCACCAGCTGGGCCGCGGTGAGCTCCTTGCCGCCGACGACGACCGAGCGCTTCTCGCTCTCGATCACCTCGATCACCCGCAGGCCGGCCAGCTCGTCGAGGTCCTCGACGTCCTGCGTCAGCTCCGCCACCTGCACGGTCTTGCCACGCTTCACGCGTCCGGTGGTCGGCTGCTGGCGGCCGGACAGCAGTCGTAGCAGGGTGGTCTTGCCGGCGCCGTTGACGCCCACGAGGCCCACCCGGTCGCCCGGGCCGAGCCGCCAGGTGATGTCGTGCAGGAGCGTGCGGTCGCCGTAGACCACGGACGCGTCCTCGATGTCGAGCACGTCCTTGCCCAGCCGGGCCGTGGCCATCCGGGTGAGGCTCAGCTGGTCGCGCGGCGGCGGCTCGTTCTCGATGAGCGCGTTCGCGGCGTCGATCCGGAACTTGGGCTTGGACGTGCGCGCCGGCGCCCCCCGGCGCAGCCAGGCGAGCTCCTTGCGCAGCAGGTTCTGCCGCTTCTCCTCGGTGGTCGACGCCGTCCGAGCCCGCTCGGCCCGCGCCAGCACGTAGGCCGCGTAGCCGCCCTCGTACTGGTCGACGTCGCCGCCGTGCACCTCCCACGTGCGGGTGCAGACCGCGTCGAGGAACCAGCGGTCGTGGGTGACCACCACCAGCGCGCCGTTGGACCGGGTGTACCGGTCGACCAGGTGGGCGGCCAGCCACGCCACGCCCTCGACGTCCAGGTGGTTGGTCGGCTCGTCGAGGACGAGCACCTCGTCGTCCCGGACCAGCAGCGCGGCCAGGGCGACCCGGCGGCGCTGACCACCCGACAGGGTGGCCACGTCGGCGTCGAGCGCGACGTCGGCCAGCAAGCCCGCGTGGACGGACCGGATGCGGGAGTCGGTGGCCCACTCGTGCTCGTCGGCGGACCCGTGCACGACGTCGAGGACCGTGCTCCCGGCCAGCAGGTCGTCACGCTGGTCGAGGATCGCGACCCGCACGCCGCCGGCACGGGTGACCCGACCGTCGTCGGGCTCCTGCAGCCCGGACAGCACGCGCAGCAGGGTGGACTTGCCGGCACCGTTGGGGCCGACGACGCCGATCCGCTGGCCGTCGTCGAGTCCGAGGGAGACGCCGTCGAGGAGGGTGCGCGTGCCCAGCGTGAGCGTGACGCGGTCCGCGCCGAGAAGGTGAGCCATTTCCTGTGAAGGCTACCCGCACACCCGCACAGGTCCTCCACGCAGACCGCCGGTACCGCCACTGACCTGCGCACTAGCGTCCGGAGCATGACGCAGCACGCGCGTGCCCACGGGCGGACCTGGCCCCGGGCGGTCGGCCTCGCAGCCGTCGGCGTCCTGGCGTTCGGCGTCGCCGGCGCAGCCGCGGTCTACCTAGAGCTCCAGTCGAACATCGGTGAGGTCGACCTGACCGGCCTCGTGGGCGACGACAGTGCGCGGCCCGAGGTGACGGAGCCGCCGCCCGGGGACGCCCGCGCGGGATCGCCCGTGAACCTGCTGATCATCGGGTCCGACGACCGCAGCGGCGAGAACGGCACGATCGGCGGTGCGGAGGAGGGGATGCAGTCCGACACGACGATCGTCGCGCACGTGGCGGCGGACCGGTCCCGCGTCGAGCTGGTCTCCATCCCGCGGGACCTGCTGGCCGACCGGCCGTCGTGCACGATGTCGGACGGCAGCACGACGCCGGCACGCGAGGCCCGGCAGTTCAACGAGGCGTTCCGGATCGGCTGGGACCACGGCCACGACGTCCGGTCCGCGTCGGCGTGCACGTGGAAGACGGTGGAGAGCCTCACGGGGGTGCGCCTGGACGGTCTGGTGCTCGTGGACTTCGTCGGTCTGCGCGACATGGTCGACGCGATCGGCGGCGTCCCCATGTGCCTGGCGACGGACCTCGACGACCCCGAGTACACCGGCCTGCACGTCAAGGCCGGCCCGCAGGTGTTCGACGGCCCCACAGCCGTGCAGTTCGCCCGGGCCCGGCACAACATCGGCGACGGGTCCGACACCGGACGGATCGAGCGCCAGCAGGACCTCATGGCGGCCATGGTCCGCTCGGTGCTCAGTCGCGACGTGCTGACCAGCCCGACCGCCCTGTTCCAGTTCGCGCAGGCCGCGACCGGCTCGCTGACGGCGAGCACGGGGTTCCGGGACCTCACCGACCTCACCGGGTTCGGGCTCTCGCTGCGCGGCGTGCAGGCGGACCGGATCGTGTTCGTCTCGATGCCCACCGTCGCGTCGACCAGGCAGCGCTACCGGGTCGAGGCCACCGCCGAGGCGGCACAGCTGTGGGCCCGGGTCGCGGCCGACCAGCCGGTGGCCGAGGCCCCGGCGACCGACGACGCGCCACCGGCGGACCCCGCAGCCCCGGCTACCCCGCCCCCGACCGTCGAGACCCCCTGGACCCCGCCGGGCGACGTGCTCACCTCGGCGGACGACTCGTCCACCTGCGCCTGACCGGCGTCAGCCCGCGAGGTACTCCGCGAGGGTGTCGAAGATGCCCTGGAAGCCTGCCTCGCGCTGGCTGCCGTCCTCCTGGCCGTCCAGGAACACGCCCTGCTCGGTGTACGTGAGGCGGGTGCCGCCCTCGACGGCGGTGAGCTCCGTCGTGGTCAGGGACGTGGACAGGTGCGTGCCGCCCACCCACATGTCGTAGGTGGAGACGATCCGTGCGCGCTCGACGATGTCGGTGTAGGTGGCGACGTACCGGCTGGTGGGGCCGTCGTGCCACTGCCCGTCCTGCACCGCCTGGCCGCCCACGCGGAAGTCCTCGGAGGCCTCGGTCTCGGTGAAGCCGGGGTCGGAGCCGAACCACCGGGCGTGCTGCTCCGGGTCGGCGAACGCGTCCCACACCCGGTCGAGAGGCGCGTCGAACGTGCGGTCGACGACGAAGGTCGCGTGGGCGACGGTGCTGGTCGCGGTGGTGTCGGTGGACTCCGTGGTCATGGTCAGGCTCCTGTCGTCGAGGTGTCGGTGGCGAGGAAGTCGCCGAGCCGGTCGAGCCGGCGCTCTGCCGGGAGTCGTTGGCGGCCCATCCACTCCCCGGCGCCGGTGAGGGCGTCGGGGGCGAGCTGGACCGTGCGGACGCGGCCGATCTTGTGCGAGGTGACGATGCCGGCGTCCTCGAGCACCGCGAGGTGCTGGTGCACGGCCGGGAGCGACATCGCGAACGGTGCGGCGAGCCCGCTGACCGAGACCGGGCCGCGCACCAGCCGTTCGACCATCGCGCGGCGGGTCGCGTCGGACAGGGCCTTGAAGACCTTGTCCAGCTCGCCATGGTTAAGCATGTACTTAAGTATTGCCGCGAGCCCGCAGATGTCAAGGGGGCAGGACGAGGTCAGTCGGTCGAGCTGACCACGCGTGCGCCGGCGACCGGGCCGGAGGCGGTCAGCACGCGGTCCGCGACGCCCGAGGCCGTGAACGCGGCCGCGAGGAC
>NZ_JBFUHU010000329.1:0-4143 GCF_056402235.1 Cellulomonas sp. P4_B5_2 | reverse complement strand
CGACGGGGTCGCTCGGGTCGAGGTCCGCGGAGGTCCGCCACGCGTCGATCGCGTCGAGGTGGCGGCGCTGGAAGTTCAGCCAGTGACCGAGGATCGCCCACGCACGTGCGTCGTCCGGATGGCTCGCCACGTGGGCCCTCAGCGTATCGGCGTCGTCGAGCCGCGAGGCGAGGCAGTGCTCGACGGGTGCCGTGCGCGCCAGGTCGCGGTGCCGCTCGGCCGCCGCGCGGTCGCCGGCTCGCTCGAGAACTCGGGCAGCGTGCAGGTGCACGAGCGGCCGAACCTCGACCTGACCCGGGGTGGGCTCGACTGTGGCGGCGACCTCCAGCAGCCGGACGGCGTCGCTCCAGGAGCCGAGAGAGTCGTACTCCAGGGCGACGTCGAGCAGCGTGGGGGCGTCGGTGGCGACGTCCATGCCCGCCAGGTCGCGGGTCCAGACGTCCAGCGGGTCCCGGTCGAGGGCACGGGCAAGCACCTCGGCGGCCTCGGCGTCGCGGCCGGCACGTCGCAGCAGGACGGCCAGCACCGACTGAGCCTGGAGGTGGTCGGCGTCGGCGACAGCCGCGACGCGGGCGTGGTCCAGAGCGGAGCGGTCGCGACCGCGTGCTGCGTCGAGCCGCGCCATCGCCAGGTGTGCCGCCCCCCGCCACGCCTGGTTCCACTGCGCCTTGCCCCACATCTCGTAGGCCTCGTCGGTGCGGCCGGTCCGCGCGAGCACCTGCCCGAGGCGGAAGGCCGTCTCGCCGTCGGCCGGATTGGTGTTGAGGCGTGTCTGCCGCGCCAACGCGGCGCGCAGGTGGTGCTCTGCCTCGGCGTACTGCCCGGCCCGGTACCGCCGCGCCGCCAGCGCGGTGTGCGAGCGGTGGTCGCCCTCGTCGCGCCGCAGCGCCTCGAGCCAGTACGGCTCCGGTGAGCGCGTCGCGTGGCGGTACTGCTCCAGGTGGACACCCGTGAGGTAGAGCTCGTCGACGGACGGCACGTCCCGCGGTGCCACCGGCTCCTGCGCAGGCTCGGGGAGGTCGGGAAGGGTGTGTGTCGCATGGGGCCGCCAGGCAAGCAGCTCCTCGCCGTCGTGCTCCACGACGACGGTCAGGTCCTCGGGGTGCCACGTTCCGGCGAGCTGCGCGGCATGCACGATCGGACGGTCTGGTGCGGCATCCGCCGTGGCCTGCCACAACGTCTCGCCGTCGGGTCCGGTGACCCGGACCGTGGCCCCGTCGCGGACGCGGGTGACCGCAGCGGCCACCCGGATGTCGGTCGACGCCGCTCCCGGCGTGGCGTCGAGCCGCACGGCGGCCTCGAGGCTGGCCTCGTGGACCGGACCGGTCTCCTGGATCGGGTACCAGTACTGACTGAACGTCTTCGTCTCGCCGGGGGCCAGGAAGGCGAAGTCCGGCTGGTTGTCGGTGAAGACGCCGGCCATGAGCTCGACGTAGGGCCCGTCCGTGTCCGTGAGGTTCGCGTCCCACGCCTTGCCGAACGCACCGTTGCCCCACGTCCACTGCTTCTTGCCGGGCGCGATGTGGTGGTCAGCCCAGTGCACGAAGCCCGCGCGGCGGCCGTGGTCGTAGCCCCCGAAGAAGTCGGACCGGGTGCCGAGCGCCATGTACGAGGTGGGCACCGGGATGTTGCGGTACCAGTCGATCCTGTCGCCGTCCGGGTGCTCGGCGTCCTTGCGGGCCTGGTAGTCGATCCCGTAGTACGGGCGATCAGCTGCGGGGAACGCGGTCACCGCGCGCTTGGCGTGGTCCGCCACGGCGTGCACGTCGGTGGGGAAGAACGACTGGTAGTCGTCGTTGACGGCCGCGGCGACGTTCGCCCACCACAGGAAGGTCTGGACCTCGTCCGTGCGGTTGAACAGGCGGGCGCGCAGCTCGATCACCGACGAGTCCGGCCGCAGGCGGATGCCGTGCATGCCCTTCATCCGGGCGAACGGGTCGTGGTCCGAGCACCACACCGTCACCGCACCGTCGGCCTCGTGCTCGATCGTCGCCTCGACCGGCAGGAACGTCGCGGGGCGGTGGTGCTGCGGCCAGTTGAACTCGACGCCGCCGGAGAGCCACGGACCCGCGAGGCCGACGAGAGCCGGCTTGATGACGTTGTTCCGGTAGAAGAAGTCGTACCCGTTGGTCGTGTCCATCCCGACGTGGATGCGCCCACCGAGCTCCGGCAGGATCATCAGCCGGATCCACGAGTTCTCCAGGTGGATGGCGTCCCACGAGTGGGGGGCCTTGGTGGGGCTGATGCGCTCGTGGAACGGCAGCGGGTAGACGCGGCCCGACGAGCCCTGGTAGACGCGGTTCTCCAGGAACGCCGGGTAGCGGTCTGCCGGATCCGGCATGTACGTGTCGATCGTGACCGGCTGGCGCCATGCGGCGACGCCTTGACCCACGAGGTCGTCGGGCACGGCCGGGAGGTCCAGGCGGGACTCTTCTTCGAGCATGTGCAGGACGCTACGGTCCGGCCACGGGGGTGCAGAATGGCAGTTCCCTCGACGGATATGGACGAATCAATGGATCCGATGCCTGAGCCGCAGCCTCGCCGGCGCGAAGGGTTCCCCGGTCAGCGCATGCGGGTCCTCCCGCGACCACTGGTCGCCGAGGCACTCTCGTCGGCACCGATGTCGCAGCTGCTCGTCACCGATGTGGGCTACTTCCCCCGGGCCTCGTCGCACGGACGTGCCCGCAAGAACGGGGCGGCGCAGCACGTGGTGATCGTCTGCGCGGCGGGGCGGGGGACCTGCACGCTGCCCTCAGGCGTCCACCAGGTGCGGGCGGGGCAGGCGCTCGCGATCCCCGCAGGCCTGCCGCACAGGTACGAGGCGGACGCCGCAGACCCCTGGACCATCTGGTGGGTGCACCTCGTCGGCCAGCAGGTCCCGTCGCTGTTCGCAGCCATGGGCGCCACGCCGGACCAGCCGGTCCTGGGCCTGAGCGACCCGGCGCGCGTCGTCTCGCTGATCGACACGATCATCCGGCGCATGGAGCGCGACGAGACCATGGCCACGCTGCTGGCGTCCTCCGGCGCTGCCTGGCATGCGATGGCGCTCCTGGCGGCCGACCGTCGCACGATCAGCAGGCAGCAGGCCGACCCGATCGAGGCGACGCTCGAGCACCTGCGCGCGAACGTCTCGACTCGCATCTCGCTGGCAGACCTCGCCGGCATGGCAGGGCTGAGCGTGTCCCACTACTCGGCGCTGTTCCGACGCGCCACGGGCTACGGCGCCCTGGAGTACCAGACCCGTCTCCGGATGGGCACCGCACGCGAGCTCCTCGACACCACCGACCGCTCGGTTGCGTCGATCAGCGCCCAGGTCGGCTTCAGCGACCCCTTGTACTTCTCCCGGCAGTTCCGGCGGATCCACGGCATGAGCCCCACGGAGTACCGCTCGCACGACAAGGGGTGAGGTCGCGCTCCGACGACTGCGAGAGGACCGGTCGCCCGGACCGGCTCACGCCGGTGGGATGTTCTGGTTGTGCCGGAAGACGTTGTCCGGGTCCCAGGCTCCCTTGACCTCCTGGAGCCGTGCGTACGTGGCCGCTCCGTACGCCCGGTGCACGCCCGCGGCACCCTCGGCCCCGAGCGCGTTGACGTACACCCCGACGCTCCATGGCTCGATCGTCGCGGCGAGCCGCCGGCACGTCGCGGCGTGGCCCTCGTCATCGGCCGGGTCCGCCCACCTGGCGCCGACGTCGTACTCGAACCGCGTGTCGCGGTGCGCGAAGGCCGTGGCGTCCGGGTCGACGTCCGCGACCGCGCCGCCGTAGGCCGTGAGGCTCGCCGCCCCCACGTCCGCCTCGGTGTGGGCGAGGAACGCCTCGAGCGCCGCATCGGGCAGCTCCCGGACGTAGTGACTCTTGGCGTAGCGCCGGAAGCCGTGCGCCGCTCCCACGTCCGACTGTCGCTGCAGGTCGAGGTAGCTGATCGGCGTGACACGTCGGGCCAGCGGGGTCCCGAGGCCGTCCAGCTGCGCGACCAACGGCGCGGCGTCGTCGGGCGGTCCGACCCAGACGAACCCGAGCGTGAGCGGACCCCCTGCGCCCCCTGCGCGGGCCTCCGCCGCGCGCCGCGGTGCGGCCTCCGACGCCGCCAGCCAGGTCCGGAGCGCGTCGAGGCCGCTCGCCGCGTCGAGGTCGTCGAGGT
>NZ_JBFUHU010000328.1:0-4147 GCF_056402235.1 Cellulomonas sp. P4_B5_2 | reverse complement strand
GCTGGGCACCGGCGGCGGCACGGTCGCGGACCTGGTCGGCGCGCTCGCTGGCACCCGCGTGCTCGTCCCGGTGCTCGCCGAGCTCGAGGTCGAGGACACAGTCGTGCACGACGGCCACGCGCACATGGTCGACAAGGAGGCGTCGGCGGGCATCGTCGCCCTGCGCGCCCCGGACGGCCGCACGGCGCTGCCGGTGTTCACCTCGGTCGCGACCATGGCCGCGTGGCGCCCGGACGCCCGCCCGGTCCCGTCGGACGTGGCGCGTGCGGCGCTCTCCGCGGTGACCGAGGGGTGGGAGGTGCTCGTCGTCGATCCGGGTGGCCCGACGACGGTCCTCGTCCCGCGCCCGGCCGTGTGGGCGCTCGCGCAGCAGGAGCGGTGGCGTCCGGCAGTGACCGCCGGCGTCGTCGACCCGGAGGTCCGTGCCGCGATCGCGGCCGCGGTCACGCCCGTCGCCGGCGTGGTGGCCGTCGATGCCGTCCCGGGCGCCCGCGCCGAGGTGGCGGTGGTGATCGAGCTCGTCGCCGGGCTCGACCGCGCGGGGCTCGACGCGGTGCTGACGCAGGTCAACGCCGCGCTGGCGGGCGTGGAGCTGGTCGCGACGCGAGTCGACTCGCTCGAGCTGCGTCCGCGCGCAGCCGGCTAGCGACGCTTGACCGCCCAGGCGAGCGCGAGCGCGGTGACCACGACGGCACCCACCAGCTGACCGCCGAGGATCACGCGGTTGAGGTCGAGCGTCGGCTGCCAGTGCGCGCCCGTCCCGTCCACGACGAAGACGCCTACGGCCTTGACGTGCACGCCGTACCCGCCGCCCCCGCCGTGTCCCTCCTGGTGGCCCGCCGGCGCCTCCTCGCCCTCGGCCCTGGACGGCGCACCTGCCTCGCCGGAGCCGGCCCCGGAGCCCGTGGCCCCCCAGACGCGTGCGACGGGGATGACGAGGGTGCCCTCGCGTTCGTACGCCTCACCGAACACGCGGCGCACGGTCAGGGTGTCGTTCACGGCCCGCGTGACGTCGGCGGGGTCGAAGTGCGGTAGCGCCATGGGGTTCCTCCCGGGGAACTGGTCAGCCGGTGCAAGGGGCGGTCGGTGTGAACGACGCCTCGTCCTCGAGCATGGACCGGAGCGTGCTCACGGGTACGACAAAACTGTGCCCCTTCGAGTCCTTCGCGTACACCACCCCGACCACCCGGCCGTCGCTGTCGAGCACCGCCGACCCGGAGCTGCCGGGCTCCACCGCCGCATCGGTGACCAGCACCTCCCCGAGGTTGGCGTTGAGGGGGTCGGTCTGGCTGCCGACCACCTGCCCCGTGGTGACGGTCAGAGCGCGCCCGAGCGGGTAGCCGACCACGGTCACCGTGTCTCCGACCGCCGGGTCGGCGGCGGCGAGCTCGGGCGCCGCGGGCAGGGCGTCCTCGGTGCGGACGATCGCCAGGTCGGCCAGCGCCGCGGTGCTGGCGGCGGCGGCGGTGAGGTCGCGCCCGTCGTACGTGCTCAGCTGCAGCGTGGAGGAGTCCGTGACCACGTGCCGGTTGGTCACCAGCGTGTGGTCGTCGAGCGCGAACCCGGAGCCGGTGGACAGGGTGCCGCAGCCGATGTTGCGGATCCGCACGGCCATCCGCTGCGCCGAGTCGAACCCGTCGGGGGACAGGTTGCCGCTCGACGACGGGGTCTGCTGCGGCAGGTCGCTCGGGACCACGCTCGTGGGTACGGGCGCAGGCATCGCCGGCAGCATGCTGCAGCCGCCGGTCAGGGCGAGGAGCGAGACGACGCTGCCGACGAGCGCGGCGCGTCGGCTCATCGCTCGAGCTCGCGCTGCAGCGCCGCGTTGGCGTCCGTGGCCCGGGCGCACACGGTCTGCACGTCGGTGGTGAACCGTGCGAGGTCGTCGGGGTCGTACTGGGACGAGTTCTGCAGGTAGCCGATGAGGCGCTGCTGGCCGTCCACGCAGCTGGCCAGCGCGGTGGCCACCTGCCCGGCCGCCTGCGACACCCGGGACTGGTAGTCGGCGAGCTGCTGCTGCGACGCGCTGGCGTCCCCGAGCTGCGCCTTCTCGTCCGCCAGCTGGGTGATCCGCTCCTGGGCCGTGGCCAGCTGCGCGCTGATCGCATCGAGCTCGGCCTGCGTCGCCTCGAGGTCGGCCTGCGACGTCGCGAGCTGCTCGCCCGTCGAGCGTGCGAGCGTCTCCCACTCCTGCGTCGACGCCTGCCACGCCTCGTTCGTCGAGAACATCCGTGAGAGCACCAACCCGGCGCCGACCAGGGTGGCGACGAGCAGCACGGCGAGGACCACGGTGGCAGCACGCGGTCCGCGGCGGCGGGCGGGCTCCGGGTCGGCCATCGGCACGGGTGCGGCGGGGAACCAGGACCCGGGAGCAGGGGCGGGTGCCGGCGCGCTCACGCGGAGGACCTCCGTGACCGGTGGCTCGGCCCCGGGGTGCACGTCGTCGCGCGGGCGAGGGTCGTCGGGCTGCATCGGCCCAGGATAGGAGGCGTGCCGCGCACACCGGCGGGTGTCAGACGACGGAGCCCGTGAACTTCTCGCCGGGGCCCTCGCCGGGGGCGTCGGGGAAGGGCGAGGCCTCGCGGAACGCCAGCTGGAGCGAGCGCAGGCCGTCGCGCAGCGAGCGGGCGTGCTGGTTGCCGATGTCCGGTGCCGAGGCGGTGACCAGCGCGGCGAGGGCGGTGATGAGCTTGCGCGCCTCGTCCAGGTCGAGGTAGTCGCGGCCCTGGGCCTCGTCGGTGTCGGGGCTCAGCCCACACTTGACCGCCGCCGCGCTCATCAGGTGCACCGCGGCGGTCGTGATGACCTCGACCGCGGCGACGTCAGCGATGTCGCGCACCGCCTCCGCCTCGGACGTGCGGAGGGCGTCGGGAGTCGTGCTCGCGGTGTGCTCGGCCATGCGCCGATCCTCTCATCGCAGCCCGGTCGGTGCGTCGGGCGACCAGGAGGCCCGGTCCGGCCTGAGCGCGTGTGCGTGCTATTCTGGTGAACGACCAGCCGCGTCCTGCTGCCCCCATCCGGGCGGAAGGACGCGGTGTACAAGTGGAGCTGATCCCACCCGAGCATCAACTGTTCGTCACCTGCGCACGCGGGGGACGACGACAGAGGCCGGGTTCGGTCCGAGGATGTGTCGCGATCTTCGCGGTACATGCCTGGTGGTGCCGTTCGCCGGTGCGCACCGTTCGGACTCGTGAGGCCCCCACCTGTACCCAGGGCGGGGGCCTTCCTCGTTCCCGGCGGTCACCCACGACGAACCTGAGGAGCACCACATCAGCGAGCCCCGCATCAACGATCGGATCCGCGTCGCCGAGGTCCGCCTGGTCGGCCCCAACGGCGAGCAGGTCGGCATCGTCCGCGTGGAGGACGCCTTGCGCCTGGCCCAGGACGCCGACCTCGACCTCGTCGAGGTGGCACCTGACGCTCGTCCGCCCGTCTGCAAGATCATGGACTACGGCAAGTTCAAGTACGAAGCAGACATGAAGGCCCGTGAGGCCCGGCGGAACCAGACCAACACGGTCCTCAAGGAGATCCGTTTCCGGCTGAAGATCGACCCGCACGACTACGGCACCAAGAAGGGCCACGTCGAGCGGTTCCTCACCGCCGGCGACAAGGTCAAGGTCATGATCATGTTCCGCGGCCGTGAGCAGTCGCGCCCCGAGATGGGCGTCCGTCTGCTCCAGCGGCTCGCGGACGACGTGTCCGAGCTCGGCTTCATCGAGAGCATGCCCAAGCAGGACGGGCGCAACATGATCATGGTGCTCGGCCCGATGAAGAAGAAGGCCGACCAGAAGCTGGAGCAGCGCCGTGCGGCGCAGGCTGCAGCCGCCCGTGAGCAGAACGCTGCGGCCGCTGCTGCTGCAGCCGCTGCGGCGGAGAACCCGGCTGCGGCCGAGCCCGCCGTCGAGGCCCCGGCCGTCGTCGAGGCCCCCGCCGCTGTCGAGGCTCCCGTGGAGTCGCCGGCCGCTGTCGAGACGCCTGACGTGGTCGAGACCCCCGCGGCAGTCGAGACGCCTGCTGTCGTCGAGACTCCGGCTGCCGTCGAGACCCCGGCGCCCGCGCCGGCACCTCGTCCGGCTGCTGCTCCTCGTCCGGCCGCCTCGCGTCCGGCCGCACCGCGCTCGACGCCCGCCGCCGCACCCCGTGCGAC
>NZ_JBFUHU010000327.1:0-5830 GCF_056402235.1 Cellulomonas sp. P4_B5_2 | reverse complement strand
GCCAAGGCGCGCGTGATCGCCCTGCAGGTGGCCGGCGCGTTCCACACCGAGCACATGGCGCCGGCGGTCGCCGAGCTCCGCGCCGCGGCCGACGACGTCACGCCCGGCGAGCCGATGATCTCGCTGCTGACCAACTCCGACGGCACCGTCGCAGCCTCCGGCGCGCGCGCGCTCGAGCTGATCGTCGCGCAGGTGGCCAACCCCGTGCGCTGGGACCTGTGCCAGGCCGCGCTCCTCGAGCTCGGCGTGACCGGGCTGCTCGAGGTGGCCCCCGGAGGCGTGCTCACCGGGCTGGCCCGGCGTACGCTGCCCGGGGTCGAGACGGTCGCCGTCAAGACCCCTGCCGACCTCGACGCCGCGCGCGACCTCGTCCGTCGGCACGCCGGAAACCCCCAGAGCACCCAGGAGTCGTCGTGACCCGTCCCACTCTCACGCAGGCCACCGGACCGGCGCACTCGCGCATCCTGGGCCTCGGCGGCGTCCGTGGAGAGCGCACGGTCCCCAACGACGAGCTGGTCGGCCCGATCGACTCCTCGGACGAGTGGATCCGCCAGCGCACCGGCATCATCACGCGTCGCCGTGCCGAGCCGGGCACCGACGTGCTCGACCTCGCCGAGGCGGCCGCGCTGCAGGCCATCGCCAACGCGGGCCTGACCGGCGCGGACATCGACGTGGTGATCCTCTCGACGGTCACCTACTTCCACCAGACCCCGGCAGGCGCCGCGATCTTGGCGGACCGCATCGGCGCCACCCCGGCGGCAGCCTTCGACATCTCGGCCGCCTGCGCCGGCTACTGCTACGGGATCGGCCAGGCCGACGCCCTCGTGCGCGCCGGCAGCGCCCGGCACGTGCTGGTGATCGGCGCCGAGAAGATGAGCGAGTTCGTCGACCCGACCGACCGCTCGATCTCGTTCCTGCTGGGCGACGGTGCCGGCGCGGTCGTCATCGGCCCCTCGGACACGCCCGGCATCGGCCCGACCATCTGGGGCTCCGACGGCAGCCAGGCGCAGGCGATCCGCCAGACGCACTCGTGGCTGGCCACGCGCGACGAGGGCGCCGGCTGGCCGACCCTCCGTCAGGAGGGCCCCAGCGTCTACAAGTGGGCCGTCTGGCAGATGGCCCCCGTCGCCCAGAAGGCCATGGACGCCGCCGGGGTCACGGCCGACGAGATCGACGCCTTCATCCCGCACCAGGCGAACATGCGGATCATCGACCAGATGATCAAGACCCTGAAGCTCCCCGACACGGTGGTCGTCGCCCGCGACATCGCGGACACCGGCAACACGTCCGCCGCCTCGATCCCGCTGGCGACCGAGCGGCTGCTGCGCGAGGGTCAGGTGTCCAGCGGTGCGCTCGCCCTGCAGATCGGCTTCGGTGCCGGTCTGGTCTACGCGGCGCAGGTCGTCGTCCTGCCGTAGCAGAGATCCTCGGTACGACCCCGGTTGTACCGTTCGTCCGACCCCAGTGCTTCGACCACGAAGCAGCAGCACCCGACAGAGGAGACACCGATGGCGTACAGCGAGCAGGAGATCCTGGCCGGCCTGGCCGAGATCGTCAGCGAGGAGACCGGTCTGCCCACGGACTCCGTCCTGCCCGAGAAGTCCTTCACCGACGACCTCGACATCGACTCCCTGTCGATGATGACGATCGTCACGCTCGCCGAGGAGAAGTTCGACACCCGGGACCGACCACCCTCACGACAGCCCACCAGGAGCACCGATGAGCCACGTACCCGACGTCGTCGTCACCGGACTGGGAGCCACCACGCCTCTCGGCGGGGACATCCCCAGCACCTGGGCCGCCGCGCTCGCCGGTGAGTCCGGGGCCCGGCCCTTCGACAACGACTGGGTGGAGACCTACGGCCTCCCCGTCACCTTCGCGGCGACCATCAAGGTCAAGCCCGAGGACGTGCTCCCCCGGCCGGAGCTCAAGAAGATGGACCCGTCCGCGCAGTACGCGATCATCGCGGCGCGCGAGGCGTGGGCCGACGCGGGCTCCCCGGAGGTCGACGGCGACCGGCTCGGCGCGGTGGTCTCGTCCGGCATCGGCGGCATCTGGACCACCCTGGACGCCTGGGACACGCTCAAGGAGAAGGGTGCCCGCCGCATCCTGCCCATGACMGTGCCCATGCTCATGCCGAACTCCCCCACCGCCTACGTCTCGCTGGAGCTGGGCGCCCGCGCCGGTGCGCACGCGCTCGTCTCCGCCTGCGCCTCGGGTGCCGAGGCCATCGGCTACGGCGTCGAGATGATCCGCACCGGACGAGCCGACATCGTCGTCGCAGGCGGCACCGAGGCCACCATCCACCCGATGCCCATCGCGGCGTTCGCCGCCTCCCGCACGCTCTCGCTGCGCAACGACGACCCCGAGGGTGCGTCGCGCCCCTACGACGTCGACCGGGACGGCTTCGTCATCGGCGAGGGTGCCGGTGTCGTCGTCCTGGAGAGCGCGGAGCACGCTGCCGCCCGCGGCGCGCGCGTCTATGCCCGGATCGCCGGCGTCGGGCTGTCCGCCGACGGCTACCACATCACCTCCCCCGAGCCGTCGGGCGACGGTCAGATCCGTGCCATGCGGGCTGCCCTGGACGAGTCGGAGATCGCGCGGATCGACGTCGTGCACGTCAACGCGCACGCCACGTCGACCGTCGTCGGTGACCTCATCGAGGCGCGGTCCATCCGTGGCCTGCTGGGCGACGAGGCCGACCACGTCGCGCTCTCGGCGACCAAGTCGATGACCGGGCACCTGCTCGGTGGCGCCGGCGCCCTGGAGACGATCTTCACCGTGCTGGCCCTGCACGACCGGCTGGCCCCGCCGACGATCAACGTGGAGAACCCCGACCCCGAGCTGGTGCTCGACCTGGTCCGGGACAAGCCGCGTGCGCTGCGCGACGGCGACATCGCGGCGGTCAACAACTCGTTCGGCTTCGGCGGSCACAACGTCGCCCTGGTCGTCGCGTCGGTCTGACGACGCCGGACAAGCCCTGAGTGGTGGTGCACCCCGTGCGCCGCGACTCAGGGCTTGTTCGCTCTCTGCGCGGATCCGTAGCCGTCGAACTCGCCGGTGGGCGGTCGAGGCGACTCGGGTGAGAGCTCAGCCGACCCGGTGCAGCCAGCGGACCGGAGCACCCGCACCGGCGTAGCGGAACGGCTCGAGCTCGTCGTCCCAGGCCTGCCCGAGGGCCAGGTCCAGCTCCGTGCGCAGGCGCACGGGGTCGGCGCTGTGCTCCAGGGCGGCCCGGATGCGGTCCTCCGGCACGACGATGTTGCCGTGCACGTCGGTCGCGGCGTGGAAGATGCCGAGCTCGGGCGTGTGGCTCCACCGGGAGCCGTCGACGCCGTGGCTGGCCTCTTCGGTGATCTCGTAGCGCAGGTGCGCCCAGCCGCGCAGAGCGGACGCCAGACGCGCGCCGGTGCCCTGCGGCCCCTGCCACGAGTGCTCCGCACGGTAGAAGCCCGGTCCGGCCGGCTGCGCGGTCCAGTCGAACGTGGTGCGCGAGCCCAGGAGGTTGCCTGCGGCCCACTCCACGTGGGGGCACAGCGCACGCGGCGCAGAGTGCACGAAAAGTACACCGCGGGTGATCGCACCTGCCATGTCGTCCTCCTGAACGGGCTCGAGGTTCGCCTTCCCCAACGACCTCAGTCACGTTCACAGGACACGCATGACATACAAGAAGCACTCGCGGCGTGCTGGGGACAGCATGCCGGAGGAACGGGGCGAGCGCCAGCGACTAGAGCGTGTCGCGGATGGCGCGCATGGCCTTCTTGCGGACGGATCGCTCCAGACGGTCCAGGTAGAGCATCCCGTCGAGGTGGTCCACCTCGTGCTGCAGGCAGCGGGCCATGAGCTCGACGCCCTCGACGACGACCTCCTTGCCGTCCAGGTCGGTGCCCACCACCCGCGCGTACCAGGACCGGTGCGTCGGGTACCAGAGGCCGGGGACCGACAGGCAGCCCTCGTCGCCGTCCTGGTACTCGTCCTCGGACAGCTCGACGATGACCGGGTTGAGCACGTAGCCCACCTCGTCGTCGATGTTCCAGGAGAACGCCCGCAGGCTGACGCCGATCTGGTTCGCGGCCAGCCCGGCGCGACCCTCGGTGTCCACGGTCTCGATCAGGTCCTCGACGAGGCCGCGCACGCGGTCGTCGATGGTCGTGATCGGGTCGCAGGGGGTGCGCAGGACGGGGTCTCCGACAGTCCGGATCTCTCGCATCGCCATGGGCCGATCCTCGCACGACCAGCGGACGCACGAGGCGGACCAACGCCCTGGTGGTCGCGCCGGACGCCGCATGTGAGCAGGACGACACCCCTGCCGCCTCGCTGCTTCTCCCCACCGGATCTATTCTTTGTACTGACCGGTCAGTCAAAAGGAGTTCTCCCGTGCCCAGTGCGCCCCCGATCGCCCCCCTCGCCCAGCCGTCTGCGGTGACGGCGCGCTCGCTGCAGCTCCGCGGCGATCGCGGCACGGTCTACGGCCCGGTCGACCTCGACGTCGTTCCGGGGGCTCTCACGCTGGTCCAGGGGCCCCAGGGCGCCGGCCGCACGAGCCTCCTTCTCACGCTCGCCGGCCGCATGGTGCCCGATGCGTCGTCCGAGGTCGTCGTGCTGGGCCACCGCATCCCCGCCCAGCGGTCCCTCGTGCAGCGGGAGGTCGCGCTCGCGGGGTTCGCCGGCATCGACGAGCTCGACGACTCCGTGACGGTCGGCTCGCACGTGCGGGAGCGCCTGGCGTGGCTGGCGCCCTGGTACCGCCGCTCGCGCCGCGCCGACCAGCAGGTCGTCGACCGTGCGCTCGCCCCGGTCTTCGGTGACCTGCAGGTCCCGGACGCGCAGACGGTCGTCTGGCACCTCGACGAGGTGGAGTCGCTGCTGCTGCGCATCGGCCTGGCGATGGCGCAGCGCCCCGGGATGCTCGTCGTCGACGACGTGGACCAGGTGCACGACCCTGCACGTCGGCGCCTCGTCTGGTCCCGCCTCGAGGCCTTGGCCGCGTCGGGCACCACCGTCATCGCGTCCTGCGCCGACCCCGACGAGGCCACCGGCACCGCCTGGACCGTCCTGCCCGTCCACACCCCCACCGACTGAARGTTCGCCATGCTCTCCCTCACCTCCGGCACCGAGCTGCAGCGCTTCCGCCGCGGACGCCTCCCCCGCCTGGCGGTCGCCGCCATGCTGCTGGTCCCGCTGCTCTACGGCGCGCTGTACCTGTGGGCGTTCTGGAACCCGAGCGGGCACCTGGACGCGATGCCGGTCGCCCTGGTGAACGCCGATGCGGGAGCCGACCGGGACGGCACCCGCCTCACCGCCGGCCAGGACCTGACCGACACCCTGACCGACGGGGCCGCGCTCGACTGGGTCGTCACGGACGCCGCCGATGCCGCCGCCGGTGTGCGCGACGGGGACTACTACTTCGCCGTCACCATCCCCGCGGACTTCTCGGCGGACCTGGCCTCCGCCGGCGAGGACGAGCCGACGGCGGCACAGATCGACGTCACCTACAACGACGCCAACTCGTTCATCGGGACCACCCTCGGGCGCACCGCGATGGACCACGTCCGCGACGCGGTCGCCGCCACCGCGGGCGAGGAGGCGGTGGACCAGGTGCTGGTCGGCCTCGGCTCCGCGCGTGACGGGATGCTGCAGGCCGCGCACGGCGCGGTCTCCCTGAGCGACGCGTCCGAGCAGGTGGGCGCCGGTGCCCAGCAGGTGGCCGACGGGGCGACCGACGCCCACGACGGCGCGGTGCAGCTCGCGTCCGGCGCCGCCGCGCTGGACACCGGGACGGCGCAGGTGTCCGCCGGGGCCTCGCAGCTCGCTGCCGGAGCCTCGCGGC
>NZ_JBFUHU010000326.1:0-4222 GCF_056402235.1 Cellulomonas sp. P4_B5_2 | reverse complement strand
GTCCGCAAGCAGTTCGACGTGTTCGGCATCATGGTGCTCGCCTGGGCGGCCGGCCTCGGCGGCGGCATCCTGCGCGACGTCCTCATCGGCGCGGTGCCGCCGGTCGGGATCTCCAACTGGCGGTTCATCATGACGGCCGTCGTCGGCGCGACCGTCATCTACTTCTTCCACCCCCGGCTGGAGCGTGCGCGCCGGTTCATCGTGGTGCTCGACGCGGGGGCGCTCGCCCTGTTCAGCGTCGTCGGGACGATCAAGGGGCTCGAGTACGGCACGACGCTCACGGCAGCCGTGGTGGTCGGGGTGATGACCGGCGTCGGTGGCGGGGTGCTGCGCGATCTCCTGTCGGGCGAGGTCCCGGTCGTGCTGCACCACCGGCAGCTCTACGCCATCCCCGCGCTGCTGGGGTCCACCGCGACCGCCGTGCTGTGGTGGCAGGGGGCCGTCACCACCGCGACCAGCGTGACGGTCGTGATCGCGGTGTTCGCCCTGCGGGTGGGTGCGCTGCGGTTCCAGCTCAAGGCGCCCGGGCCGTGGCGGGGGACCGTGCGCTGAGAGGATGGTCGGGTGAACCCCGACACCCCTGACCAGGTCCGCGAGCTCGTCGACGTCGCCGAGGCGATCGCCCGGGAGGCCGGCGCCCTGGTCCGGGCGGGTCGTCGGGACGTCACGGTGTCCGCCACGAAGTCGAGCGCCCAGGACGTGGTGACGGCGATGGACCTGGCCTCGGAGGCGCTGTTGCGCCGCCGGCTCTCCGAGCTGCGGCCGCACGACGCCGTCCTCGGTGAGGAGGAGGCGTTCCACCCGGGCACGTCGGGCATCACCTGGGTGGTGGACCCGATCGACGGCACGGTCAACTACCTCTACGGGCACTCGCCCTACGCGGTCTCCGTGGCGGCGGTGCGGGGACCGGACCCGACGGTCGCGCCCGACCCGGCCACGTGGACCGCGCTCGCCGGGTGCGTCTTCTCCCCGGAGGACGGGCGGTCGTTCACCGCCGGGCTCGGGCTCGGCGCGACGCTCGACGGGGGTGTGCTGCGGGTGAACTCTGCACGCCCCTTGATCGACTCGCTGGTGGGCACGGGGTTCGGCTACGTGGCCTCGAGACGGCGGGCGCAGGGCCGAATCGTGGCAGAACTGTTGCCGCGGGTACGTGATATTCGTCGCGCTGGTTGTGCGTCGCTGGATCTGTGCGCTCTCGCCGCCGGAGGCCTCGACCTCTACTACGAGCGTGGGCTGCAGCCGTGGGACCTGGCCGCCGGTGCGCTGATCGCCCAGGAGGCAGGTGCGCAGGTCACGGGTCTGCGGGGTGGACAGGCGCAGGAGGCGATGACGGTCGGGGGCGTACCGGGGGCCTTCGAGGAGCTGCGGTCCTTCCTCGAGGAGCTCGGCGCCGACTCGGACGCCTGAAAACGCTCCCACCGCGCTCGCGGCGAAATTGGTCAGGCGTCTGGTTCGCTCGAGGCTCGAAAGTGGTGCAGAATCCCACCGCGCGCGGGAACAAAAAGCACGTCGCGTGCATTGATCCCGCGTACGAGATTCCATCCAGACACGGAGTGTGACGCCACACATGGCTACCGACTACGACGCCCCGCGCAAGACCGAGGAGGACCTGAGCGAGGACTCGCTCCAGGAGCTCCAGGCTCGGCGCTCCGACAAGAACTCGGGCGTGGTGGACGAGGACGAGACCGAAGCAGCCGAAGGGTTCGAGCTCCCGGGCGCGGACCTCTCCGGCGAAGAGCTCTCGGTACGCGTGCTGCCCAGGCAGGCGGACGAGTTCACGTGCTCGAGCTGCTTCCTCGTGCATCACCGCAGCCAGCTCGCCTACGAGCGCGACGGACGACCCGTCTGCTCGGAGTGCGCGGCCTGATCGCCTCCGCCCACGCCTGACGACCGACCTGAGGGCCCGTCACCCGGAGTACCGGGCGGCGGGCCTTCAGCCGTTCAACGAGGCGGCCAGCTCAGCCGGACGGCGGGTGGAGACGATCCAGTAGGGGGTCGGGTCCAGCGGGTCGCTGACCTCGACCCGCACCGCCGTGTGGATCCAGCCGCGCAGGCACAGGTGGGCGCGGGCATCCAGCCGGGGACCCAGCTCGGACCGCGTCGCGACGGCGTCGAGCGGGACGGCGGTCCCGAGGACCGTCAGGGGGATGTGCGCACCGCCGGCCCGGAACGTCCCGTCCCGCACCTCGACCCGCGGCGCCGCACCGGCGAGCACGGCCGCACCCGCGGCCAGCACCGCGACGCCGACGGCTCCGGCGACGCGCAGGTCGACGGGGACGAACGCCACGAACACCATGGTCGCGAAGGCCACCAGGAGCACCCACCCGAGCGGACCGAGCCAGAGCCTCTCGACGTACGTGGGCGCGGCGGCCCGGGACGAGGACAGCGGRGTGCCACGGGGCGCGTCGGACATGCACCCAGCATCCCATCCGGCAGGTAGGGTCGGGCCCCGTGACGGCCGACCCCAGCACCGAGGTGCTCCTCCTGCGCCTCGACCCCGACCTTCCCGCACCCGCGTACGCGCACCCCGGCGACGCCGGCGCGGACCTGGTCTCCCGGATCGACGTGGTCATCCCGCCGCAGGGACGCGTGACCGTGCCGACCGGCGTGGCCATCGCGCTGCCGGACGGCTTCGCGGCGTTCGTGCACCCGCGTTCCGGCCTGGCCATGCGCCACGGGCTGACCATCGTCAACGCTCCGGGGACCGTCGACGCCGGCTACCGGGGCGAGATCGCCGTCACCCTGCTGAACACGGACGTCGAGCACCCGCTCGAGCTGCACCGGGGCGACCGAATCGCGCAGCTGGTCGTGCAGCGGGTCGAGCGCGTGCGCTTCGTGGAGGCCGAGCAGCTGCCCGGCTCGCACCGCGGGGACGGCGGCTTCGGGTCCAGCGGCGGCTGGAAGGCTGCGCCGACCGCCTAGGTCGGGACTACTGTCGATCTGTCAGCAACTGATGCGCGCGAGCGCGTCGAAAGAGGAGTGAGCACGTGGCGCTGTTCCGGCGTGGTGGCAAGGATTCCGCACCAGACGACACGGTCGAGACCGAGGTCGAGGAGTCGCCCGTCGTCGACGACCAGCCGGGTGACGACGCGTCTCCCGCCCCCGTCCAGCGCACCGGCGGCCCCTGGGACGCCTCCCAGGTGGACGACGACCTCCCGCGCGTCGATCTCGGAGCGATCCTCCTGCCCGGTGTCCCGGGCATGGAGCTGCGCATGGAGATCGACAAGGCGACGGACGTCGTCTCCGCGGCGTCGATCCTCCTGGACGGCTCGTCGCTGCAGGTGCAGGCGTTCGCCGCGCCGCGCACGGAGGGCATCTGGGACGAGATCCGCGCGGAGATCGCGGAGTCCGTGACGCAGCAGGGCGGCTCGGCCGACGACCTTCCCGGTCCGTTCGGCCGCGAGCTGCTGGCCCGGCTGCCCATCCGGACGCCGGAGGGCCGTACCGGTCACCGGCCCGCCCGCTTCGTCGGCGCCGACGGTCCGCGCTGGTTCGTGCGCGGCGTGATCACCGGTCGCGCTGCGGTGGACCCGTCCGCGGCCACCGCCCTGGAGCAGCTCTTCGCCGGGATCGTCGTGGTCCGCGGCCAGGACGCCCGACCGCCCCGCGACCTGCTGACCCTGCGGCTGCCCGGACCGGGCACGCCGAACCTGCAGTCCGACCAGCCGGCCGCCGACCAGGACCGGCCGGCGACGCCCGACTTCGACCCGATGACCCGCGGTCCGGAGATCACGGAGATCCGATGAGCCTCAAGGAGCGCCTGAAGAAGGCGGTCGCGTCCCAGGCCGAGATCGAGGCCGACGAGGAGCGCGCCGACGCCCACCGCTCGGTCGGGTGCACGCCCGTCGACCAGCTGCAGGACAGGTCGCGCGCGAGCGTCTCCGGCGTCATCCGGTCCGTCACGCTGCGGCCGCGCGAGGGCGTGCCCGCGCTGGAGGCGGAGCTGTACGACGGGAGCGGGTCGCTCGACCTCGTCTGGCTGGGCCGCCGGGAGATCTCCGGCATCACCCCCGGTCGTCGGTTGAAGATCGAGGGCCTCGTGTGTCTGATCGACGGTCGCCGCACCGTGTTCAACCCGCGCTACGAGCTGCGGCCGCGTCCCGGTGAGTGACGACCACGCGGCCGATCCCCTGCGGGGGATGGACGCGATCGACGACGTCGTGCCGCCCGAGGAAGGTGGCCTGCGCGGGATGCGCGCGCTCACGGCCGAGCAGTTCTCGGC
>NZ_JBFUHU010000325.1:0-4256 GCF_056402235.1 Cellulomonas sp. P4_B5_2 | reverse complement strand
GTCCCGGCGCGGGCGCGCGCGACCCAGCCCTCGATGTTGCGCTGGGCGCCGGCGCTCACGCCGAGCGCGCCCGAGGGCACGTCGCGGCGGATCACGCTGCCGGCACCCGTGTACGCACCGTCCCCGATGGTCACCGGGGCGACGAACATGTTGTCCGCGCCGGTGCGGGCGTACGAGCCGATGGTGGTGCGGTGCTTGTTGACGCCGTCGTAGTTGACCGTCACCGAGGCCGCGCCGATGTTCGTGTGCTCGCCGATCGTCGCGTCGCCCACGTAGGACAGGTGCGGGATCTTCGACCCGGTGCCGATCTGGGCGTTCTTGGTCTCGACGAACGTGCCGATCTTGCCGTCGTCGCCGAGCACGGTGCCGGGCCGCAGGTAGGCGAACGGTCCGACGCTCGCACCGGTGCCGATGACGGCCAGGCTGCCGTGGGTGCGCACGACGCTGGCCCGGGGACCGACCTCGACGTCCGTCAGGGTGGTGTCGGGGCCGACCGTCGCGCCCTCGCGGACCACGGTGGCGCCGTGCAGCTGTGTGCCGGGCAGGAGCGTCACGTCCCGCTCCAGCTCGACGTCGACGTCCACCCAGGTGGTCGCCGGGTCGATGATCGTGACGCCCTCGCGCATCCAGTCCTCGAGGATGCGGCGGTTCATCTCGGCCCGCAGCACCGACAGCTGGACCCGGTCGTTGACGCCCTCGACCAGCACCGGGTCGTCGGTCCGCAGCGCGCGCACGTGGCCACCGTCGGTGCGTGCGATCGCGAGCACGTCGGTCAGGTACACCTCGCCCTGGGCGTTGTCGCGGCCCAGCCGGCCGAGCGCGCCGCGCAGCACGTCGGCGTCGAACACGTAGATGGAGGAGTTGATCTCCGCGATCGCGCGCTGCGCGTCGTCGGCGTCCTTCTCCTCGACGATCCCGAGCACGTCGCCGGTGCCGGGCTCGCGCAGGATGCGGCCGTAGCCGGTGGGCTCAGCGACCTCCGTGGTGAGCACGGTGACCGCGTTGCCGTCCGCGTGGTGGGCCGCGAGCAGCTCGTGCAGCGTGGCCGCGTCGAGCAGCGGGACGTCGCCCGCGATGACGACGACCGCACCGGAGACCTGCGCGTGCGTGGCCRAGCCCGCCGTCGGGTCGTTCGCGGCGTCGGCCTGCGCGGCGGCGTCGAGGGCGCGCATGGCCACCTGGACGGCGCGGCCGGTGCCGGGGATGTCGTCCTGGTCGGCCAGCAGGGCCTGGGGGTCCACCTCGCGGACGTGGGCGGCGACCCGCTCGCGCTCGTGCCGGACGACGACCAGCACGCGGCCGGGGTCGAGGGCGCGGGCGGTGGCCAGCGCGTGGCCGACCATGCTGCGGCCGGCCAGGGTGTGCAGGACCTTGGGAGTCGCCGAGCGCATCCGGGTTCCTTCACCTGCGGCGAGGACGACGACGGCGGCCGGGCGGGGGAACGTCACCTGCGGGTGCTCCTCGCGGATCTGCCCGGGTCTCGGGCGGTGGATCTCGTGCGCACCGTGCACTCTACCCGGGGACGGAGGTGGCTCCGGCCGGACCATGGTCCTCCGGCACCTCCTCGGGTGCCGGGGTGATCAGTCGCGGCACGGGCGGCGGGATCCGTCGCCGGCGGGCGATCAGCACACCGGTGACCGCGGCACCGACAGCCGCCACGGCGATCACACCGGTCCGCACACCCACCTCGCTGGCACCTGCCAGGAGGTCGACGATCTGGGACACCACCGCGAACAGGAACAGCCCGAGCACGAGGTACAGAGCACGCGTCGAGCGCGTCGTCGCCATGGACGCACCGTACCGCGTGGCTCCGCCCCCAGGATTCGAACCTGGACTGCACGGCTCCAAAGGCCGGCGTGCTGCCGTTACACCAGGGCGGACCGACACCTGACGCGTCGTGGCCGCCAAGTCTGCCAGGCAGGACGCACGCCTCACGGCATGATGGGCGCGTGGCCCCCGACTCCAAGCGTGCAACCCGCTCCCGCATGACGGGGACGCAACGGCGCGCGCAGCTGCTCGACGTGTCGCGTCGCCTGTTCGCCGAGAAGGGCTTCGACGGCACCAGCGTCGAGGAGATCGCTGCCCGCGCCGAGGTGTCCAAGCCCGTCGTGTACGAGCACTTCGGCGGCAAGGAGGGCGTCTACGCCGTCGTCGTCGACCGCGAGATCCAGGCCCTCACGAGCGCGCTGACCGGCGCGCTCGAGGGCGGCGGGCACCCGAAGGTGCTGGTGGAGCGGACCGCGCTGGCGCTGCTCGGCTACATCGAGGCGTCCGAGGACGGGTTCCGGATCCTCGTGCGCGACTCCCCCGTCGCGCAGGCGACGGGCACGTTCTCCAGCCTGATCGGGGACGTCGCCACGCAGGTGGAGCACCTGCTGGCGGACCAGTTCAAGAAGCAGGGGCAGGACCCGAAGACGGCGCCGATCTACGCGCAGATGCTCGTCGGCATGGTCGCGCTCACCGGGCAGTGGTGGCTCGACGCCCGCAGCCCCAGCAAGAACGTCGTCGCGGCGCACCTGGTCAACCTGGCGTGGAACGGGCTGTCGGCGCTCGAGCGGCGGCCCACGCTCACCCGCACGGTGTGAGACGGATCTCTGTCGACGTCGAGTAATCTCGCGTCATGGTGACACGCACCTCCTCGGACGCCCCGGGGGCCCGCGACGAGGTCGATCGCATCGTCCTCGCCTGGGAACGCGAGCGCCCCGACCTGGACGTGCGCCCCCTGACCGTCCTGTCCCGCGTGAGCCGGCTGGCGCGGCACCTGGACCTGGCCCGGCGCTCCGCGTTCGCGCGGCACGACCTGGAGACGTGGGAGTTCGACGTGCTCTCCGCCCTGCGGCGGGCGGGCGCCCCGTACCGCCTCTCCCCCGGCGCGCTGCTCACCCAGACGCTGGTCACCAGCGGGACCATGACCAACCGGATCGACCGCCTCGCCGAGCACGGCCTCGTGCAGCGGCTGCCCGCCCCCGACGACCGCCGCGGGGTCCTGGTGCAGCTCACCCCGGCCGGGCTGGAGCGCGTCGACGCAGCATTCTCCGACCTGCTGGACGTCGAGCGTGGCCTGCTGGGCGACCTCGACGAGGCCGACCGCGACAAGCTCGCCGACCTGCTGCGCGAGGTGACCGCGCCGTTCGACGCGTCGTGAGGGCATGACGGCGGCACGGTCCGCCGCCCGGGGTCTGCTCCTCGCCGCCGTCCTCCTCTACGCCCTCAACCTGCGGGCGCCGATCACGGCACTCGCGCCCGTGGTCGACGACGTGCGCAGCGACCTGGGCCTGAGCGCCGCCGGTGTCGGGGTGCTCACGGGCGTCCCCGTCCTCTGCTTCGCCCTGGCCACGCCGTTCATGGCCGTGCTGCTCGGGCGCCTGGGCACCGGGCGCGTCGTCGCGGCGTCGCTGGTCACCGTGCTGGCCGGGACCCTGCTGCGCTCGGCGGACGGGTTCGGCACCGCGCTCGTCGGGACCGTCCTCATCGGGGTGGCGATCACCGCGGGCAACGTCGCCGTCCCGGTGGTGATCGGCCGCGACTTCCCCGGGCACGTGCCCCGCGTGACCGGCCTGTACACCGCCGCGCTCAACGGCGGCAGCGTGCTGACGACCACCCTGACGGCGCCCCTGGCCGACCTGGTCGGCTGGCGATGGGCGCTGGCGTCCTGGGGCCTGCTGGCCGTGGTCGCCCTCGTGGTCTGGCAGCGGGCGTACCCGTTCGGGCGGCCCGAGCCGGCCGTGGTCGTCGCCACCTCCGCGGCACACGACGTGTGGCGGCGGCCCGTCACCTGGTTCCTGGCGGTCGCGTTCGCCGGGCAGGCGTTCGGCTACTACGCGGTCAGCGCGTGGCTGCCGTCCCTCCTGCACGACACCCTCGGCCTCGAGCGGGCTGCGTCCGGCGGTGCCGCGGCGCTGTTCCAGCTGTTCGGGATGGTCGGCGGCATCGCCGTGCCGATCGCCCTCGGGCGGCGCGCCCCCGTCGCTGCCGTGTCCGCGGCGATCACCCTCGGATGGGTGGCCCTGCCCGTCGGCCTGCTGCTCGCGCCGTCCTGGTGGCCGGTGTGGTGCACGTTCGCGGGCGTGGCGCAGGGCGGGAACTTCGCGGTGATCTTCACCGTCATCGCCTCGAGCGCCGGGTCGCCCGCGGCCGCACGGCGCATGTCCGCCACCGTGCAGAGCATCGGCTACGGCTGCGCCGCCCTGGGTCCGAGCGTGCTGGGGGCGGTGCACGCGTCCAGCGGCGGGTGGACGGCGCCCCTGCTCGTCGTG
>NZ_JBFUHU010000324.1:0-4262 GCF_056402235.1 Cellulomonas sp. P4_B5_2 | reverse complement strand
GAGGTCGACGCCGAGGTCGAAGGCGAACGCGATCGACTCGTTCGAGGCGACGCGCTCCCCGATGACGCGGATGTCGGGGTGCTCGTGGGCGCGACGGACCAGCTGCAGGAGCCGGTCCTGCGAGCGTCCCATGTGGACCTTGACCACGTCGACGAAGGGGAGCAGCGCGTCCTGCGCGACCGTGCCGGTGTAGTCGCCGACCGCCAGGCCGTAGCCGAGCAGGCGCAGCTCGATGAGCCGTTCGACGGTGTCCGGCAGCCCCGCCAGCGGCGCGGGGATCTCGAAGGCGATCCCGGCGGAGGCCGCGGGCGCGGGGACCCGGCCCAGGAGCAGTCCGGTGGTCGCGCGGAGCATCAGGGGGTGGTCGCCGGCGATCGTCGCGGGATCCAGGGTGGCGTACGCCTCGTCGGCCTGGTCCTCGACCAGACCCTCCGGGATCAGCGCTCCGTCGGCGTCGTGCACCTCGGCCCGCACCGCGTACCCGAACACCGAGCGGTCCGGGTGCACGATCGGCTGGCGCAGCAGGGTGGCACCGCGCGTGAGGCGGTCGTAGTCGTTCAGCACGCTCATGTCTCTCCCCGGTGATGTCCGTCGATCCACCCATCGGACGCGGGTGCGCGGACCTGAGGCGTCGGGGCGAGTCGGCTCAGCCGACGGGTGCGCGCAGCGGCCAGTCCCCGTCGAGCACCACCTGGGCGGCACGCCCGGAGCGGGTGTCGACGACGATCGGGGCCAGCAGGTTGACGGTCGGACCGTCCTGCGCACCCTGCCCGGGGTGGACCACGGCGAGCACGGCCGTGTGCTCCGCGTCTGCGTCCCAGGGGAGCGCGTCGGCGTCGATCGTCGGTACGTAGTCCGGGAAGTGCGCCACAGGGCTCACGACGAACAGGCGCACGGGGGCGTCGGACTCGTCGGCCGGGACGCTGCGCAGCGCGAACAGCACGCCGTGCTCGTCGAGCGCCTCGAGGGAGTACCGGACGTGCCCCGGCAGCCCGAGCAGCGGCGTCGAGAGCTCCAGGAGCCCGGGGACGTCGACCGAGCCGTCGCCGCTGCCGGCGACGCGGACCGTGGACGTGCTCATCGCAGGAAGTCCAGGAGCGAGGGCTGCAGGACCTTGCTCGCGGCGCCGAGCGCACCCTGGTAGGCGACCTCCTGCATCTGCAGCTCGAGGATCACCTCGGCGAGATCGATGTCCTCGATGCCGGAGAGCTGCGACTTCACGGTGAGCTCCTGGTCCTTGAGCGAGCTCGTCGCGGCGATGACCTGCGCGTGCCGGGCACCGACCGACGAGACCTCGGTGAGCATCGCCTCCATGCGGGAGTCGATGGCGTCGAGGTGCGTGGTCGGGTCGCCGCCGGACCGCAGCGTCGCGGCGACGGTGTCCAGCAGCGCGAACACCGAGCCGCTGCCGGCGCCGAACACCGCTGCACCGTCGGAGTCGACGCGGACCGTGTTGTTCGGGCCGATCCGCCGCTCGACGGGCAGCGCGGTGGGGCTGCCCGTGAAGGCGTAGCCCGGGCCGAAGGCCTGTCCGGCGTCGGACGTGCCCGCGAACACGGAGCGGCCCACGTACGTGGAGTTGGCCTGGTCGAGCAGCGTGTCGCGGACCCCCTCGAGCTCCGCGGCCAGCGCTTCGCGGGACGTCGCGCCGAGCGCACCGTCGCCGCCCTGGATCGTGAGGTCGCGCGCGCGGCGCAGGGCGGCGAGCGACGAGCCCAGCGCCGAGTCCACGGTGGTCAGCCACGAGTCGCCGTCGGAGGCGTTGCGGGCGTGCTGGGTGACCGCCCGCTGGTCGCCGCGCAGCCGGAGCATGTCCGACGCCCCCGCCGGGTCGTCGGACGGCACGCTGATCTTCTTGCCGCTGGACATCTGCGCCTGCAGCGTCGCCATCGCGGACAGGTTGCCCTGGAGGTTGGCCAGCGTCTGGCGCTGGACCGTCTGATGGGTCACACGAGCGATCACTGCGACTACCTCCCCACGAGGCCGGTGCGGTTGATGAGGGTGTCCAGCATCTCGTCGATGGCGGTGAGCACGCGTGCCGCACCCTCGTACGCGCGCTGGTACGCGAGCATGTTCACGGTCTCCTCGTCGGTGTCGACGCTCGCCTGGGCGAGCTGCTGCGCGGCGGCGGTCGCGCGGGAAGACTCCGCCACCTTCGCACGCGAGCCCGCCGACGCGGTGCGGACGCCGAGCTCGACCACCGAGGCGCTCCAGGTGGCGTCGGGGCCCAGCGGGTCCGCGGCCAGCTGCGCGATCTTGTCACCGATCGAGCCGTCGAGCGCGCCGCCGCCGGGAGCGGCGACCGCGACGCCGGCGGGGTCGGTGATCGCCACGGTGAGCCCGAGCGCGGGCGGGCGTCCGGCCGCGAACGTGAAGAAGTCGCCGCCGGGGACCTTGGTGCCCGAGGTCACCGCGGTGGAGTGCAGCGCGTTGACCTGGGTCGCGATCGTCGTCGCCAGCGCGTCGTATCGCGCGGCCGCCTCCGTGAGGATGCCGCCGGTGCCGGAGCCGTCCGTCGGGGCGAGGACCGAGAGCAGGCCGGCCACGCGGCCGCCGTCGAGCCCCGCGGAGCGCGTCGGGTGTGCGGCCCAGACCACCGTGACGGCCTGGCCGTCGACGGGCGGGACCGAGGTGGCGTCGCCGGTGGCCTGCGCGAAGCTGGTGGCTCCCTGCACGGCCAGCGCCTGCGCACGGTTCCCCGACACGAGCGCGTTGCCGCCGACGAGCACGTCGACCTGTCCGTCGGGTCGCACGGAGATGGCGGCGCCGACGAGCGAGGACAGCGAGGTGACCAGCTGGTCGCGCTGGTCGGCGAGCTCGTGAGCGGTGCCGCCGCTGTTGGTGATGGAGAGGATCCGGCCGTTGAGGTCGGCGACGCTCTCCGCGGTGGTGTTCACCTGGCCGACGAGTGCGACCGTGGTGGACCGGGCCTGCGTCCACTGCGTCCGGGCGGCCGTGTACAGGGTGCCGATCCGGTCGACGACCGCCTTCGCGTCCTCGAGGAGCACCGCCTTGGCCGACCCCTTGTCGGGCGTGTTGGCGACGTCGTGCCACGCACCCCAGAAGGTGGACAGCTGGCTGGACAGGCCGGTCGTGCCCGGCTCGCCGACGCTGGACTCCAGCGCGGTGTACGCCTCTGCACGGGCGGACAGGTACGAGGCGCCCGACGTCTGCGTGCGCAGGCGGGCGTCGAGGAACATGTCGGCGAGCCGGTCGATGCCCGAGACGCGGGTGCCCTCGCCGGTGCCGTCCGAGGTCGAGAACATCGACGGCACGGTCGCCGCAGGGAGAGCCGCGAGAGTCGCGCGCTGACGGGTGTAGCCGACGGTGTTGGCGTTGGCGATGTTCTGACCAGCGACGTCGAGCGCCTGCCGCTGCGCGATGAGCGAGCTGAGCGCGGTGCCGAGACCGGAGAAGGTGCTCACGGGTCCCCTTACAGAGATCGGTCGACGAGCTGGGCGGTGGGTGCGGCGCCGGCGGCGTGTCCGGACCCGTCGTACGTGTGCACCTCCTGGAGGGACAGGAGCGTCTCCTGGGTGGCGCGGTGGGACATGGCGAGCAGCTCGCGGTTGCCGTCAGCGAGCATCGAGATCTCGGTGGTGAGCGAGGCGAACGCGTCGCGGTGAGCGCGCAGGAGCTCGTCCCACGGCGCGGGGGCGTGGTCCGCGAGCTCGGCGAGGCTGGAGCCGGGCGCGAGCCCGAGCATGCCGGCGACGGCGTCGGCCTCTGCGGCGCGGCCGAGCTCGGCGGTGCGGATCTCGTCGAGGACGCTCTCCACCTCGCGCGTGGCGTGCCCGAGCCAGCGGCTACGACCGCTGGACAGGATCATCTGCTCCTCCTCCAGCTTGAACAGGAGCAGCTCCAACAGGGTCCGCTCGCGCCAGAGCACGTCGGACAACCGGGTCAGTGCCATCGAGCTCGACCTCCTCTCTTCCGGGGCGTGAGGGGCCACGGTGCTTCTGAAGCCACCTATCGGACGGTCACCCCCGCATCGTGACGGTTCCGAGGTGACGAGTTCTGCCACAAGTGCCCGGATATGTGACACTGCGCCCATGACACCACGGCTCGATGCCCATGACACAGCCGGCGTCGAAACGGTTCCCAACTGGACGATCGTCCGACTTTTGGCCTAGGACTATGGTCACGTGGTCGTGACTGTGATCTGCATCACAGTCCGCGCCGTGAGGTGATAGCACCCAGCGGGTGAGTGCCGCATGATCACGGGGATTCCCGTGGAAAACGATTCAGACGGCCTCACAGCG
>NZ_JBFUHU010000323.1:0-4280 GCF_056402235.1 Cellulomonas sp. P4_B5_2 | reverse complement strand
CGGCCGAGCTGCGCGCGACGACCTGCGGGGGCAGCGACGACGGCGCGGCCGCGGCGTACCTCGCGGTCGCGCGCCCGAACTGCACGAAGCGCCGGGCGGCCTCGTACTCGGCCTCTTCCTCACCGAGGACCTCGGCCTCCTCCGCCTCGAGCAGGCTCGAGGCCATGGAGCCGAGCTTGCCGCCGATCGCGGTGCCGATCCCGGGCGCCACCAGGCTGCCCAGGGCGCCGCCCACCATGGGCAGCGCGGTCTTGGCCACCTTCTTCAGGACGCCCGTCACGGCCTTGCCCACACCGGACTTGAGGAACTTGCCGGCACCCTTGACCAGCTTGCCGAGGAACTGGTCGAGCTCGTCCTCCGACGTGATCTCGAACAGCTCCTGGACCAGCTCGTCCTCGCYCTCGCCGGACCACTCGCCCTCACCTTCGCCGGACCACTCGCCCTCACCGGTGATCTCCCACTCCTGCAGCGGACCCTCTGCGGCCCACTCGGTCTGGTACGTCATGGCTGTCTCCCTACGCGTTGAGCAGGACGATGTTCGGGCCGCGGCGCACCCAGCGCCCCGACGTGGACCGCGGCCGACGCGGTCCTGGCCCGCCCGACGGCGGGGCAAGACGGCTGATCACCGGGGTGAGGGCCGGCAGGTAGCGGCGAGCGGCCGCCATGGCGGAGCGCTGYGCGGCGACCTGCGGGGGCACGCCACGCGGCGCCGCGGCGGCCTCGCGTGCCGTCGCGTCCGCGAAGCGCACGAAGGCGCGGCTGATCTCGAGCTCGCGATCCTCCTGCGACAGGCCCTCGAGCTCGGCCTCCAGCCGGCTGGCGACGAAGCTGCCGAGCTTGCCTCCGATGTCGCCGCCCCCGGGCACCAGCCCGCCCAGCGCGCGTCCGACGTGGGGGAGGGCCTGCTTCGCCGCGGACTTCAGCAGGCCGCCGACAGCCCGGCCCGCGCTCGACCGCGCGAAGGCCGACCCGGCACGCACGGCACCACGCAGCACGTCTCCGAGGAACCGGTCGAGCTCCTCCTCGTTGGTGATCTCGAGCAGCTCGGTCGCCAGCTCCATCTCGGCCTGTCCCGCGAACTCGTCCTCCGACTCGCCTTCCCAGGCGGTCTCCTGGCCCATCTCGAACAGGGCTCGGTCGATGTCATGCATGGGCGGATCCCTTCCCCCGACGTGTGAACTCGCTGTGCCCCACCACATGCACGTTCCGTGCCACACCGTCGCGCGAGCGGTCCGCCGTGCATCCGGTCAGGTGGTGCGCGCTTCTCGGGGAGGTGGTGCCCGGGGAGTCGGTGGAAGCCCGCTTCGTCCGGGCGCGTGCCGGGACGGGTCGGCGAGAAGCGCGCTTCGCGGGCTCAGGTGGCCGCGGCTCGGCGACGGCCTTCGGATGCGCGGTACTTGGCAACCGTGCGGCGCGCCAGGTGGACGCCCTGCGCGGCCAGCCGGATGCGCGCCTCGTCGTCGCTGTGCGGCGGGTCGTCCGACGCGAACAGCCGGGCGACCGCCTCGCGCGGGGCCTCCGCCGTGCCGAAGAAGGCCGCCAGCGGCAGCACCCGCCGGTCGGGCAGCGCCACGACCGCTCCGTGGACGACCCGCGACACGGTCGACGGGTGCAGGCCCAGTCGCCCGGCCACCTGGGCGCGCGTGAGCGGGCGGTGCGCCGCGCGTCCGTGCCGGACGAAGTCCTCCTGCACCTCGAGGGCAGTGGCGGTCACGCGACGGAGGGTGTCCGCGCGGTGGTCGAGCAGGTAGAGCAGCCGCCGGGCGTCGGCGACGTGCGCGTCGCGCCACCGCGCCGCCTCGGCACCGAGCGGGAGGGCGGCGAGCTCGTCGTCGACGGCCAGCCCGAGGTCGCCCGCGTCCAGGGCCTCGACCACGAGGCGACGGTGCACCTCGCGCACCACCACGTCCGGCGGCGCGAGAGCGGCGTCGTCGCCACCGAGGGGCAGCGGGGCGACGGTCAGCCGCGTCCGCAGGACGGCCCGGGCATCGCTCAGCTCGGCGGGAGTCACCCCGAGCCGCCCGGCGAGACCGTCGTCGCCGAGGTCCTGCAGGTGGTCCTGCACGAGGGTCACCAGGAGGGCGGGGCCGCCGTGCTCAGCGTGCCACCGGGCCTGGGCGAGCAGGCACGCGAGCAGGTCGGGCTCTCCTGTGCCCGGCGGCGCCACGGCCCGCACCGCGTCGAGCGCCACGCGGAGGCGCTCGTCCGGGTGACCGCCGACCGCCTCGATCCCGCCGGGCAGGAGCCCTCGCTCGTCCAGCAGCGCCATGACCAGCTCGACATCGCCTTCGTGCCCGGCGGGCACGAGCGCGCGGGCGTCCTGCAGCACCTGAGCGCGCGCGTCCAGGGGTGCTGCCGGGTCCAGGTCGCGCACGTCCGCACCGGTCCCGCTGCACGCCGGGCACCGGCCGCGCTCCAGCGGAGCGGCGCACCAGCGGCACCGTCGCGGTGTCCGCCGGACGAGTGCGGGGTTGACCTCGACATGGGTGTCCACCGTCGCGTCGACGTCCGTCTGGCGCGACGCCAGCATCGCGATGAGCTGCTGCGCCGTGCCGGTGAGCTGGAACCGCTGGCCGAGCTCCACCTGCAGGGCAGGCTCCGCGCCGTGGCCCCCCTCCATCGGTCCAGTCTGGACCCGGACGGTGGCGGCCGACAGGGATCACCGACCGGCGGGGGCCTCCGTGGAGCTGGAGGGGACGTGCTCGGCGGCGGCGCGGGCGACGTGCGACCTGGCGTGCTCGAGCGCGGGCCCGAGGTCGTCGAACAGATGGTTCTCGTGCCGCAGCTCGTCGAGGACGCCGACGCGGGTGAGGAGCTGCAGGTGCTGGGGCTGGACGCCCTTGACCAGCACCGTGACACCGGCGCGCTCGAGGGCGGCGACCAGCTCGGCCAGGGCGTGCGCGCCGGTGGCGTCGACCAGCCGGAGCTGCGAGAGGCGCAGGACGACGACCAGTGCGTCGGTGCTCGAGCGGATCTGGGCGCCGATCCGGTCGGCGGCACCGAAGAACATCGCGCCGTCCAGCCGGTACAGGGCGATGTGCTCGTCGCCGGGGTGCGCCGGACCGGGCAGCGGCTCACGGCGGACCGAGGTCGCGCGCGAGACCGCCCGCAGCGCGAAGAACGCCGCCACCAGCAGGCCGATCTGCACGGCCTCGATGAGGTCGACCGCGATGGTGATCACCGCGGTGACCACGAGCACGAGCGCGTCGGACCGGGTGGAGGTCAGGACGACCTTGACGGCCGCAACCGAGACCATCCGCGTCGCGGTGACCATCAGGACGCCGGCCAGGGCCGCGAGCGGGATCGCCGAGACCGCTCCGGTTCCGAGGTAGATGACCCCCAGGATCACCGCGGAGTGGGTGATCGAGGCCAGTCGCGTCTGGGCGCCGGCGCGCACGTTCACCGCGGTCCGGGCGATGGCGCCGGTCGCGGGCATGCCCCCGAACGCGCCGGACGCGATCGACGCGAGACCCTGGCCCACGAGCTCACGGTCGGGGTCGTACCGGCGGGCGTCGTCGTCCGAGGTCGCCGGTGTGCCGGCGCGTCCAGGGGTGGACGCCGGCATCGCGGCGGCCACCCGGGCCGAGAGCAGCGACTCGATGGCGGCGAGCGCGGCCACGGCCACGGCGGGGCCGACGAGCGAGCGGATCAACCCCAGGTCGACGGTCGGGAGGACCGGAAGGGGCAGCGAGTCGGGCAGGGCGCCGATCCGGGCGAGCGGCGCCTGCGTGAGCTGGGCGACGGTCGTCACCACCACGACCGCGACGAGCGACGCCGGGAGGCCGGGGGCGAACCGGGGGAGCACGAGCATGATCGCGGCGACGACCGCGACCGTCCCGAGGGCCCACCAGACCGTCGGACCTGCGTGGGTGACCGCATCCGCCGCGACGACGAGGGGGTTGCCCCCGACGGTCGCGCCGACGCCGACGGCGGCGGGAACCTGCTGCAGGAAGATGATCGTCGCGATGCCGAGGGTGAACCCCTCGACCACCGGCCACGGGATGAACGTCACCACGCGTCCCAGCCGGGTCACGCCCGCCAGCAGGACGATCACCCCCGCCAGGATCGCGACCAGCGGGACGGCGGTCGGTCCGTGCGTCGCGACGATCGGTGCGAGCACCACCGCCATCGCACCGGTGGGTCCGGAGACCTGGACGCGCGAGCCCCCGAAGACGGCCGCCACGATGCCGGCGACCACGGCGGTGACCAGCCCGGGGGCAGGACCCACGCCCGATGCCGGCGACCACGGCGGTGACCAGCCCGGGGGCAGGACCCACGCC
>NZ_JBFUHU010000322.1:0-4326 GCF_056402235.1 Cellulomonas sp. P4_B5_2 | reverse complement strand
GTCCCGCCCGGCACCCGCGGCGGCAGACCACCGGCCGGGCCCGTGCGGCCGGGCTCGCGCCGTCGCATGGCCTTCCTCACCGTCCTCGTGGTCCTGGCGCTCGCCGTCTTCGGCGGGCGCCTGGTCTACGTCCAGGGGCTGCGTGGGTCCGCCATCGCCGAGGAGGCGCGCAACTCCCGGCTCATCTCGGTGTCGCTCCTGGGCGGGCGCGGCGAGATCACGGACGCCGACGGCAAGCCGCTGGCCACCTCCGTCGAGCGCTACGACATCTCGGTGAACCAGAAGCTCGTCGCCGACTTCCGGGGCACGCTCAACCCGCCCGTCCCGGACGGGCCGGCCGGCGTCGCCGCGWTCCTGGCGCCCCTGCTCGACATGAACGCCGCCGAGCTCGGTGGCTCGCTCGTCGGCGACCGTCAGTTCGTCTACATCCGCAAGGGCGTGCTGCCGGAGGTCGCCCGGGAGGTCCGCAAGCTCGGGCTCAGCGGCGTGAACGTGGACCGGGTGGCCGAGCGGGTCTACCCGAACGGCACGCTGGCGGGGAACGTCATCGGGTTCGTCAACTCCAACGGCGTGGGGCTGGCGGGCCTCGAGGCGTCGCTCAACCCGCGCCTGACGGGCACGGCCGGCAGCGAGACGTACGAGAGCGGGCGCAAGGGGCAGGCGATCCCCGGCGGGTACTCGCAGGACACCCCGGCGACGCAGGGCGACTCGCTGCAGCTGACCCTCCTGTCCGACGTGCAGTGGAAGGCGCAGTCGGCGCTCGACGCCCAGGTCGCCGCCACCGGTGCGGACTCCGGGTCGCTGATCGTCATGGACACGAAGACGGGGGAGATCTACGCGCTCGCCGACTCCGGCTCCGTGGACCCCAACCACCCCGGCGAGGCGTCCGGCTCGCTGTCCAGCGCGGTCTCCGACGTGTTCGAGCCCGGCTCGACCGGCAAGGTCATCACGATGGCGGCCATCCTCGACAACAAGATCGCCGACCCGCTCACGCAGTGGGAGGTGCCGTACACGTACTCCCCGGACGGCCACGAGACGTTCAAGGACTCGCACGAGCACGGTCTGCTGCGCCTGACCACCACCGGCGTCCTGGCGGAGTCGTCGAACACGGGCACCGTGATGATYGGCCAGAACCTGCCCGTCCAGACCCGGTTCGACTACCTGTCCAAGTTCGGCTTCGGCGCGAAGACCGGCATCGAGATGCCGGGGGAGTCCAACGGCATCCTGCACCCGGTCGACTCCTGGCAGCGCCGCGACAAGTTCGCCGTGCTGTTCGGGCAGGCGGTCTCGGTCACGGCGGTCCAGGCCACGCAGGTGTTCGCCACGATCGCGAACGGCGGCGTGCGCGTACAGCCGCACATCATCAAGGGCTGGACGTCGCCGGACGGCACCTACACGCCCGCCGAGGCGCCCGCGACGACCCAGGTGGTCTCGCCGGAGACCGCGAAGACCGTGCTCACCATGATGCAGAGCGTCGTCGACGACGGCACCGGCTCGAACGCGGCGATCCCCGGGTACCAGGTGGCAGGCAAGACCGGGACGGCGCAGAACTGGGTCGGCGGTGTCCAGGGCATCACGTCGTCGTTCATCGGCGTCGCCCCGGCCGACAACCCGCGCATCGCGGTCGCCGTGATCCTGCACAACCCTCGGACCTCGGTCTACGGGGGGACGGTCGCGGCGCCGGTGTTCCGGGACGTGGCCGGCTACACGCTCAGCGAGCTCGGTGTCGCCCCCTCGGGGACCACGGGGACGCTCTTCCCGACGACGTGGTGACCGCCCGCTTCCGGGCGTCCTGCGGTGTCACGCGGGGTAGATTCTCCCCATGACGACCCCCGCTCGGATGCGCCCGCTGCATCCCGCGGCCCATCGGGTCGCCGACCTCGTCTCGACGTTCGGCCTGGTCACGCGTGGTGCCCCGGTGCCGGCGGACGCCGAGCTGACCGGCGTGAGCCTCGCCAGCGGTGACGTGGTCGCCGGTGACGTGTTCGTCGCGGTGACGGGCTTCAAGGTGCACGGCGCCACGTACGCGGCCCAGGCGGTCGACGCCGGCGCGGTGGCGGTGCTCACCGACGAGGCCGGGTGGGCGGTCCTGGAGGACTCCGGTCTGGCAACGCGTCTGCCCGTCCTGGTGGCCGACGACCCGCGCGCGATCGCCGGTCCGGTCGCGGCGTGGGCGCACGGGTCGCCGGGCGAGCGCCTGGTCACGGTGGGCGTCACGGGCACCAACGGCAAGACCACGACGACCTACTTCCTGGACGCAGCCCTGCGCGCGGCGCACGCCACGACCGCCGTCCTCGGCACGGTCGAGCTCCGGATCGGCGAGGACGCGGTGGAGAGCCCCCGCACCACCGTCGAGGCGCCGGCGCTGCAGGCGATCCTCGCGCTGGCCGTCGAGCAGGGTGCGACGGCGCTCGCCATGGAGGTCTCGTCGCACGCGCTCGCGCTGGGCCGGGTGGGTGGACTGACGTTCGACGTCGTCGGCTTCACCAACCTGCAGCGCGACCACCTCGACTTCCACGGCGACATGGAGGGCTACTTCCGCGACAAGTCACGCCTCTTCGCTGCCGGTCAGGCGCGGCGCGGGGTCGTCGTGGTCGACGACGAGTGGGGCCGCCGGTTGGCCGCGGAGTCGCCGATCCCCGTCGAGACCGTGGCCACGCACGCGGGCGAGCCCGAGGGTGCCGACGCCGACTGGGCCGTGGTCAAGGCCGACATCGGGCTGGACGGCGTCGGCTCGTCGTTCACGCTCCGGGGGCCGGACGGCGCCGAGCACACGGCCGCGAGCCCCCTGCCGGGCATGGTCAACGTCTCCAACGCGGCCCTGGCCATCGTGCTCGCGCACGCGGCCGGGGTGGAGCTGGACGCCGCCATCGCCGCCGTGGCCGTCGCGCACGAGATCCCCGGCCGGATGGAGCGGGTCATCGAGCGCGGTGACGGCTTCCCGCTGGCCATCGTCGACTACGCCCACACGCCCGACGCGCTCGTCCTCGCGCTCGACGCCGTGCGCCCGATCACGCCGGGCCGGCTGGTGATCGTGTTCGGCTCGGACGGCGACCGCGACCAGGGCAAGCGCCCGATCATGGGCGAGATCGCCGCGCGGCTGGCCGACGTGATCGTCGTCACCGACGAGAATCCCCGTTCCGAGGAGCCGGCGGCCATCCGATCCGCCATCCTCGACGGAGTCCGGTCGCAGCGGCCGGACCTGGTCGACGTGCACGAGGCCACCAGCCGCGCGCAGGCCATCCGCGACGCCCTCGTCCTCGCCTCCGAGCAGGACACCGTGATCATCACGGGCAAGGGCCACGAGCCGACCCAGGAGATCGCCGGCGTGTTCCACCGGTACAACGACCGCGACGTGCTGCTCGCAGCGCGCACCCGCCGGCAGGAGCAGCACGCGTGATCGCCCTGACGGCGGCCGAGATCGCGGCCGCGACCGGGGGAGTGCTGCGCGGCTCGGCTGCGACCGACCCTGCCCTCGTCGTCAGCGGCCCCGTGGTCGTCGACTCGCGCGACGACATCACCGGTGGGCTGTTCGTCGCCCTGCCGGGAGAGAACGTCGACGGCCACGACTACGCCGCCGTGGCGATGGCCGGCGGTGCCGCGCTCATCCTGGCCGCGCGCGACGTGATCGGGGCGGGTGGCGCAGTGCTGCCGAGCGTCGTCGTCGACGATGTCGAGCGTGCCCTGGGCGACCTGGCCCGCGTCGTGCTGGAGCGTCTCCGCGAGGCCGCGCTCGAGCCCGGCGGCAGCGGCCTGCGCGTCGTCGGCATCACGGGCTCGGTCGGCAAGACGACCACCAAGGACCTGCTCGCGCAGCTGTGCGGCAGCGTTGGGCCGACCATCGCGCCGGTGCGCTCGTTCAACAACGAGATCGGGCTGCCGCTGACCGTCCTGCGCGCCGACGAGTCCACGCGGTTCCTCGTGCTCGAGATGGGTGCCAGCGGCCCCGGGCACCTCACCTACCTCACGGACATCGCGCCGCCCGACGTCGCCGTCGTGCTCATCGTCGGCCACGCCCACCTGGGCGGCTTCGGCGGCATCGACGCGGTCGCCGTCGCGAAGTCCGAGATCGTGCAGGGCCTGGTGTCCGACGGCGTCGCGGTGCTCAACGCCGACGACCCCCGCGTGTCCGCGATGGCCGACCTCGCCCCCGGCGAGGTCGTCACGTTCGGCGCCGCGCCGCAGGCCACGGTCGGCGTGCGCGACGTCCGCCTCGACCGCAGCGGCCGCGCGACGTTCACGCTCGTGCGACGCGGCGACGTCGAGAGCACCGCGCAGGTCACGTTGCGGCTCGTCGGTGAGCACCACGTGCACAACGCCCTCGGC
>NZ_JBFUHU010000321.1:0-4335 GCF_056402235.1 Cellulomonas sp. P4_B5_2 | reverse complement strand
GGGTGCGCGCTACCGGGACGAGCGGCCCGTCGGCGTCGGCATCGGGCTCTCGCTGGTGCACGGGCTGGTCAGCCGCCTGGGCGGTTCGATCACGGTGGGAGACGCCGCCGAGGGTGGTGCACGCTTCACCGTCGCCCTCGCCGACGCGCCCGAACCGGTCGACGTCAGTAGGTGAAGGCCGACATGCGCATCCGCAGGTCGGCCGACAACGACGCCAGCTCGGCGACGGCCGCGCCCATCTGACCGAGCACCTGGGTGCTCGTGTCGGCGGACTCGGCGACGCTCCCGATGTTCTGGGCGATGTCGCTGGAGCCGGTCGCAGCCTCCTGGACGCCCCGGGACATCTCGTTGGTCGTGGCGGTCTGCTCCTCGACGGCGGCAGCGATGGTCAGCTGGAAGTCGTTGATGGAGCTCACGATCGACGCGATCTGCCCGATGGCGGTCACCGCCCCCAGGCTGTCGCTCTGGATGGCGTCGATCCGGCGGGCGATCTCCTCGGTGGCGCGTGCGGTCTCCTGGGCCAGGTCCTTGACCTCGCCGGCAACCACGGCGAACCCCTTTCCTGCCTCGCCCGCACGAGCGGCCTCGATGGTCGCGTTCAGCGCGAGCAGGTTGGTCTGCGCGGCGATCGAGGTGATGACCTTGACCACGTTCCCGATCTCCTGGGAGCTGATGCCCAGCTGGGTGACCGTGTGGTTGGTGGTCGCGGCGACCGCGGTGGCCTGGTTCGCGACCTTGGCGGCCTCGTTGGCGTTCTGCGCGATCTCGCGGATCGAGGCGCCCATCTGCTCGGCTCCGGCCGCGACCGTCTGCACGTTGCGGCTGACGTCCTGGGCGGCTGCGGCGACCACGAGCGCCTGCGCGCTGGTCTGGTGCGCGCCGGCCGCCACCTGGGCGTTCGCGGCGGACAGCTCCTCGGACGCGGCGGCGACCGTCTGCGCTGTCTCCGCGACTCCGGTCATCGTCTCGCGCAGCTTGTCCAGCGTGGYGTCCAGGCTCGCGGACATCCGGCCGATCTCGTCACCGGACGTGTATCCCGACCGACGGGTCAGGTCGCCGCCCGCGACGCTGGACAGGACCGCCTCGACCTTGCGCAGCGGGTGCGTGATCATGCGCGTGATCCAGACGGCCAGCCCGATCGCGAGCAACGCGCCGACGGCGAGGGTGATCAGGACGGTGTTGCGGGTCGAGGTGACGGTCGACTCGGCCTGGCCGACCAGCGTCGACGCGTTCGTGGCCTGCTCGTCGGTCACCGCGGCAAGGAGGGTCGTCATCTCGGCGACGAGCGGAGCAGCCTTGTGGTCGCGAAGGTCCTGGACCAGGGCGACATCGCCCGCGAAGCTCGCCGGCACGTACTCGTCGTCGATCACCTTGCGGTAGTCCGCAAGACCGGCGGCCAGCGTGGCGGTCTCGTCGGCGTACTCCGTACCGGCTGTCGCGAACGCGGCAAGGTCGGCATCGGTCACCTTGCGCGCGTCCGCCATCTTGACGCCGTACGCGTCCTTCGTCTCGCGGTCGACGGAGCCCGCATGGGCGAGCACGAGCACGCGCTCGGTGAGGAGATCGCTCTGCAGGTGTGCCGCCAGGACGGACGTCGTGAGGGCGTCGTCGTCGATGGTCCGGATGTCCCCGCGCAGCGTGGTGAGGCGGACGACGGAGAGCGCGACGAGGCCTGCCGACAGCAGCACCAGCAGCAGTACCAGAATCCCGATCTTGACCCCGACGGGTTGATCTCTTGCCGACATTCGGAACACGATCCTTCTTCCTTGAAGGTCTGCTCGTGATCCAGGTCGCGACATGACGAGTTGAGCGAGGGGTCATGCTTCCGCCGGCAACCTGGGGCCTCGACCCTCTGATCGGCAGAGTCGCGACGCTCTGAGCTTCTGGTGCCCATGCCCTCGTGTCAGTCGGTAGATTCACCCGCCCTGCGGCGGAGCGTGGGTCTCGGTGTCAGCGGGCAGGGACCTCCACGTCCACGCGGACCACGTCGCCCGTCCGCCGGAACACCCGCTCGCTCACGTCGGCGTCGAGCGCGCCGTCGACCCCCTCGACCCGTGTGCCGTCGGCGAGGTGCGCGACGACGGACAGTGCCGCACCCGGTCCGTCGACGCGCCGGTAGACCACCGGCACCTGGCAGAACGTGAACGCGAGCGATCCCGCGGGGAGCGTGAGGCCGCGCTCCTGCTGGGCGACGTCGTGGTACGTGAACGTCGTCGGGGTGGTGGTCCACTCGTCGGCGCGCAGCAGCACGGGCCGCACGACGACGCTCCCACCCTCGACCCGCAGCCCCAGCTCTCCGAGGCGGGCGAGGATCTCCTCCTTGACCTGGCCGGTCATGCCGGGCTGCCGGGCGCCCTTGCCGGCCGGGGTGTGCGAGTACGGGTCGACCGGGAACGCGCCGTACACGTCGGGGGTCTTGCAGTAGCCGAGGCCGTGCCGGACGTCCTCATAGGCGTCGGCGAGGCCGGCCACGACGAGCGAGTCGGCACCCTCGGCCACCGCGCGCTCGTGGTTCTCCTGCACGGCGAGCAGCAGCTTGGACACCATGTGCCAGTAGATGCTGCCGAGTCCCTCGTACGCGAAGAACGACCCCGACCGACCGGTGAACTCGGCATGCTTGAACACCTGCTCGAACACGTCGAGCACGGCCTGTCGACCCTCGGCCACGCCCGGGACCCTTCGGGTCAGAGCGTCGAGCGCGGCGTCGAGGTCGCGTGCGTTGTGCAGGCCGGGCGCGAACCGGTAGTCGCCGCGCACGTCGCGCAGCACCAGCGACGTGTCGCCGGCGTCGACGAGCGCGGCGAGCAGCGGCGCGGACGCGGCCTGCTCGGCGGTGACGAGGTTGCGGGCCAGGAACGTCGGCAGCTCGCGGTCGGGGTAGAGCTGGTAGGAGTGCTGGTCCGCCCGGTAGAGCGCGCTGCGACGCAGCGCCCGGACGAGCTCGAGTGCCTCCGCGGGGGTCAGCAGGCCGGACGACAGCACCGCGACCTGGCCCTCGAGCATCTCCTGGAGATGACCGACGGTCGCCCCGTCGCGCAGGTCGAGCAGGTTGTACGCGTGGAACAGGCCGTCCTCGCGACGGTTGGCCCGCAGCGCGGCATCGACGTAGAGCTGCGCGTGCGAGAGGAACGCCTGGACGGCCGTCGTCGACACCCCCGTGCGCGCGCCGCTGAACCCGGCGTACACGCGGGTGCGGTACGCGGTCCCGGCCGCGCCGAGCGCGTCCATGACGGCCCGCCGTCCCCGGTCGTCGAACCCCGTGGCCGCCTGCTCGCGATGCTCGTCGAGCGCCGCGTGCACGTCTGCCAGCAGGCTCGCGAGCTCGCTCGTCACCGTGAGGTCGTCGGCCAGCAGGTCCCGGGCGAGGGTCAGGGCGCGGCGCAGGTACGCGAGGGTGACGACCGACAGGCCCTTGCCGACGAGCGCGTTGTTGGCGTCGTTCCACTCGGGGCGCTGGGTGTTCATCCAGATGCCGCCGTCGGGCACCAGGTTGACGACCTTCGCGAGGATGGTCAGCAGCAGCTTCTCGCCGAGCGACACGCGCACGAGCTCGCCGTCGGGTCCGTGCACGAGCCGCCCGTCCGCGCCGTCGGTGGCGACGCGCCGCTCGACCCGCTCCTCGGTCTCGGTGTCGAACGCGATCGTCGCGATCGGCTCAGCGACGGTCTCGTCGTAGGTCGCGATGCGGTACGGCACGTCCGCGTGCGTGAAGACGGCCCGGTCGACGAGCGACTCCAGGCGGCCGGGGTGGAACCGGTGCGACGCCTCCAGGAGCTTGACCAGGTAGATCACCTGGTGGTCGCTCCAGTAGCCGATGTTCGCCCACGGGTTCGACGGCTCGGGCACCTCCCAGTCGATGCCGGAGCGCGAGATGCGGTACGGGTTGTAGCCGTCGGCGGTCGTCGCGTCGAGGAACACCGCGACCATCGACTCGACGTACTCCGGGAACGACCAGGCGAGCGCCTCCCAGTTCTGGAAGATGTCCCGCCAGTTGCCCTGGAAGTCGACGCGCGTCTCGCCGTTCGCGTCCGTCAGGGCGATCTTGAACTTGTTCCAGGGGCGGCTCGGGTCGCCGTGCCGACGGCTGAACGTCAGCGGCAGGTACTCACGCACGAGCCGCAGCAGGTCCGGGTCGCCCGACGCGTCTGCCCGCTCGACGAGGTCGTCGAGCTGCTCGGTCGCGCCGAGCCCGTCGAACCACGTGCCGCTGCGCTCCGCCGTCCGGGGGCTGCGCTGGCCGACGAAGGCGCGCAGGTCGGTCGTGCGGACGGTGTAGCCGTCCACGAGGACGCCGCCGCGCATGACGTTGAACAGCACGTTCGCGCGGTGGTGCGC
>NZ_JBFUHU010000320.1:0-4366 GCF_056402235.1 Cellulomonas sp. P4_B5_2 | reverse complement strand
GTCCCCGACCTGGACCTCACCCATCGTCGTCCAGCCCGTCGGCGTGGGCAGCGGCGTGTCGAGTGCCAGCGCCTTGCCGATGGCCGGACGTGCTGCGAGCACGATCATCTGGCCCGGGTGCAGCCCGTTGGTGAGCCGGTCCAGGTCCGAGAACCCCGTCGGCACGCCGATCATGCCCTCGCCGCGGTGGCCGGCGGCCTCGATCTCGTCGACCGCCCCGCCGATGATGTCGCCCAGGATCATGTAGTCCTCGGACGACCGTCGCTCGGTGACCGCGTAGACCTCCGCCTGCGCGTTGTTCACGATCTCGTCGACGTCGCCGCCGTCGGTGCCGTAGCCGAGCTGCACGATGCGCGTGCCGGCCTCGACGAGCTTGCGGAGCACCGACCGCTCCCGCACGATCCGGGCGTAGTAGCCGGCGTTCGCGGCGGTGGGGACCGACGAGATGAGCGTGTGCAGGTACGGGGCCCCGCCGATGCGCTGGATCTCGCCGCGCTTGGTCAGCTCGTCCGCGACCGTGATGGCGTCRGCCGGTTCGCCGCGGCCGTACAGGTCGATGATCGCGTCGTACACGACCTCGTGCGCCGGGCGGTAGAAGTCGGTGCCGCGGATCTGCTCGACGACGTCGGCGATCGCGTCCTTGGAGATCATCATGCCGCCGAGCACCGAGCGCTCGGCGTCGAGGTCCTGCGGAGGGGTCCGGTCATAGCCGCCGCCACCGCCGCGGTGGGTGCCCGACGGCGCGCCGTACTCGAGCTCCTCGATCGTCACCTGGTCCCCATCGTCGTCGTCGTACACATGTTCCATGGGGGGTCTGACACTGGCAGGTCCCGCACACGCGACGTTAGGGGTCCTGAGGAGCGCCGCCAAACCGGCTCGCGGGCCTGTGGGCGACACGGCCCGCACCTGTGGGAGGACACCGGCGCGTCTGTGGAGGAACGCTCGCCTACTGTGAGTCGCGCTGTGGATCGTGTCCGATTTTGTCCACAGGCCGTGGACAGGGGTGTGGACGAGCGGGTGAATCAGCACCCGAATCTGCCTCTCACCCGGGCAAACGCTGTACACGTGCTGTGGACGCGAGAAAGGTTGGCCGAGATTTCACCTGTCGGACACCGACCCCAAGGCCTGGACGGGCAGATACTCGCGCTCGCCGTCCCGGCGCTGGGCGCACTCGTCGCCGAGCCGCTCTTCGTGCTGGTCGACTCCGCCGTGGTCGGCCACCTCGGCACCGCCCCGCTGGCCGGTCTGGCGCTCGCGTCGACCGTCCTGATGACCGTCATCGGGCTGTGCGTGTTCCTGGCCTACGCCACGACGGCTGCCGTCGCGCGGCGCCTCGGCACCGGGGACCGGACCGGCGCCCTGCAGGTCGGCGTCGACGGGATGTGGCTGGCGCTCGGCCTCGGGGTGGTGCTCGCAGCGGCCACGTGGCTGAGCGCGCCCTGGCTGGTGGAGGCTCTCGGGGCGTCCGGTGAGGTCGCGCAGCAGGCCGTCATCTACCTGCGCTGGTCGTCACCGGGCCTGCCCGGGATGCTCCTGGTCCTCGCCTCGACGGGCGCGCTGCGCGGGCTGCTCGACACCCGCACGCCGCTGGTCGTGGCGGCCGTCGGCGCGGTGGTCAACGCCGCGCTCAACGTCGTGCTCGTCTACGGCGTCGGCATGGGGATCGCCGGGTCGGGGCTCGGCACCGCGCTCACGCAGCTGGGCATGGCTGTGGCGCTCACCGCGGTCGTGGTCCGGGGGGCGCGCGGCACGGGCGCCCAGCTGCGGCCGGCGGCCGGCGGCATCTGGGCCAACGCACGCGCAGGCACCCCGCTGTTCGTCCGGACGCTGTCGCTGCGCCTCGCCATCCTGCTGACGGTGTGGGTGGCCACCGGGCTCGGCGCGGTCGAGCTGGCCGGGCACCAGGTGGTGAACGCGGTGTGGGGGCTCGCGGCGTTCGCGCTGGACGCCCTCGCCATCGCCGCGCAGGCCCTCGTCGGCCACGCCCTGGGCGCCGCCGACGTCCCCAGGGTCCGCGCGATCCTGCGCCGGACCCTGCAGTGGGGCGTGGGGGCCGGGGCCGCGCTGGGCCTCGTCGTCGGCGGGCTGTCAGCGCTCTACGTCCCGCTCTTCACGTCCGACGACGACGTCCGCCGCGCCGCCGTCGCCGCCCTCGTGGTCGCCGCGGTGACCATGCCGATGGCCGGCTGGGTGTTCGTGCTCGACGGCGTGCTCATCGGCGCGGGCGACGGCCGGTTCCTCGCGTGGGCGGGCATGGCGACGCTGGTGGTCTACGTGCCGTTCGCGCTGGCCGTCCGTGAGGCCGCCCCGCCGGGGGCCGCCGGTCTGGCGTGGCTCTGGGCCGCGTTCGCGGGGGTGTTCATGCTGGCACGCGCGGCCACCACCGGCTGGCGCGCCCGCGGCACGGCGTGGATGGTGACGGGCGCATAGAAGCGCCCCGCTCCCCTCAGGGGAACGGGGCGCTTCTCAGGAGTGCTCAGCTCAGGCTGCGACGACCTTGACGGTCACCGTCGCGGACACGTCTGCGTGCAGACGGACCGACACCTGGTACTCGCCGAGGGCCTTGATCGGCTGACCGATCTCGACCTTCCGCTTGTCGATCTGCGGAGCGCCGGACTTCTTGACCGCCTCGGCGATCTCGGAGGTCGTGACGGCACCGAACAGACGGCCCGACTCGCCGGCCTTGGCCGACACGACGACGGGCTTGCTCTGCAGCGAGTCGCGGATCGCCTTGGCGTCGTCGAGCGTCGCGATCTCGCGGGCCTTGCGGGCCTTGCGGATCGCGGTGACGTCCTTCTCGGCGCCCTTGGTCCAGGGCGTCGCCAGGCTGCGCGGGACGAGGAAGTTCCGGGCGTACCCGTCCTTCACCTCGACCACGTCGCCGGGCTCACCGAGACCGGTGACCTCGTGGGTCAGGATGATCTTCGCCATGATGGTCCCCTTTCTCAGCGTGCCGACGACGAGTACGGCAGCAGGGCCATCTCGCGGGCGTTCTTGACAGCGCGCGCGATCGCGCGCTGCTCCTGCGTGGACACACCGGTCACCCGGCGAGCGCGGATCTTCCCGCGGTCGGAGATGAACTTGCGCAGCAGCGCAGTGTCCTTGTAGTCGACGACGTCGATCTTCGCCGCCTTGAGCGGGTTCAACTTCTTCTTGGGCTTACGAACCACGGGCTTGGCCATCGTGGTGCTCCTTGTCTGCTGGAGCCCTGGGCGTTGCCGTGCCCAGGGATGGGGAATGTCTGAGTGTCAGGCGCCGATCAGAACGGGGGCTCGTCGGAGTAGCCGGCACCGCCAGCACCACCCGCGGGCGTCGCCCACGGGTCGTCCTGCTGGGTGCCGCCACCGCCGCCGGAGCCGCCGAACCCACCGCCGCCGCCACCGTTGAAGCCGCCGCCGCCCCCGCCGCCGAAGCCACCGCCGCCGCCACCCGAACGCTGGGTCCGGGTGACCTTGGCCGTGGCGTAGCGCAGGGACGGGCCGACCTCGTCGACCTGGAGCTCGTACACGGTGCGCTTCTCGCCCTCGCGGGTCTCATACGAGCGCTGCACGAGCCGGCCGGTCACGATGACGCGGGTGCCCTTGGTGAGCGACTCGGCGACCGACTCGGCCGCCTCCCGCCAGATCGAGCAGCGGAGGAACAGCGTGTCGCCGTCCTTCCACTCGTTGCTCTGGCGGTCGAACGTACGGGGGGTGGACGCGACGGTGAAGTTCGCGACAGCTGCCCCCGAGGGGGTGAAGCGCAGCTCGGGATCCCCGGTCAGGTTCCCGATCACCGTGATGACGGTCTCACCGCTCATGCCCAGCTCCTCGTTCGTTCGATCAGTCGGAAGATGTGGAGCCGCACGTTACGGGCGGCCACCCACAAGAGATCAGGCGTCGGCGCGCAGGACCTTGGTCCGCAGGACGACCTCGTTGAGGCCGAGCTGGCGGTCGAGCTCCTTGGCGGTCGCGGGCGTCGCGTGGAAGTCGATGACGGCGTAGATGCCCTCGGACTTCTTCTGGATGTCGTAGGCAAGCCGACGACGGCCCCAGATGTCGACCTTGTCGACAGTGCCACCGTCGGTCTTGACGACCGTCAGGTACTTGTCGAGCGACGGAGCAACGGTGCGCTCCTCGATCTCGGGGTCAAGGATGATCATGAGTTCGTACTGACGCAGGCTCRTACCCACCTCCTCTGGTCTCAGCGGCCACGGTCGATCCGTGGCAGGAGGGTGTGTGCGTCGCTGCGCGGAGCGATCCGTCCATGACGACGGGCCCCTCCGGGCACAGCAATCTCCAAGGCTACCCGGCCCGGGGCCACCGCCGAAATCGGCTGTGGACGGGCGAGGACCTGGAAGCTCCGGCGAGGGGCTGCTGCCCGCCCC